>JAUVLW010000001.1 GCA_030600555.1 Candidatus Aenigmatarchaeota archaeon | reverse complement strand
ATTAATATTAAGAAGATTTATATTGATGGTAGTGAAATGGATAGTGGAGAAGTGCATGTTGATAGATATTACAGCTCTATTTCTTTTACAGAAACCGGTGGTGCTGCTGGTGTTAATTGGAAAACCATAGAACAATTTAACATAAGTTTGCCCGCTGGAGGTGTCATTACCTCTCTTATATTAAAAGCTGAGATGAATCCTGACTGTGATGGGATTCAGGCGCAACTAAAAATTCCTTGTTTAGAAACTGCGTGGAGTTTCTCAACAGATGCTTTAATAGGTTTTCCAGTTAGAGGACCATTGTTTTTTTATCTGGATAAGTGGGACAAACGAGTTGGAGTATATATTCCAAAAATTTATGACCTTACCAACACTCCATGCACTCTATTTACAAGATCTTTTGATGATGTAATAACTATAGACCTTCAGTCAAGGGAGACAAAATCAATTTGCGGTGGTTGTGATAATGGAATAAGAAACCCAGAGCTTATAGTTACTTATATCATTACCTAATTTTTTGAAATAAATATTTCTTAATTGTCAAAAAATGAGATTTATTTTATCATAATATCCCTCTTTTATGACGGGGAACTTTATATATATAACTATTAAATATTAGGTCATCCCAACAAAACAAGAAACTTATTTTAGGACTTTTATAATCTGCATTGGCTCCGCAATTCTTGCAACTTATTCAACAGGACCTTGCTCCTTGGATTTAAATATTAAAAATAATTTAAGTAAACTTTTTGAAATAAATGATTAAGCTAAACTAATTGTATCTTTCACAGCCTCTCTTACTGCTTCCTGAGAAGAATTCATCGGCTTAAATCCCAATTTCTCTAATTTTGAAAGATCTAAAAGCATCTCTTTAACATCGCCTTTCCAGCCCCCTCCTTCAAAGCCCCCAACAAATTTAAATTCTGGTTTGCTCTCAATCAATTTCGCATCAATCATTCCTTCAACAACAATTTCAGCAATCTCTTTTACATTTGTCTGGGTTTTTGTTCCAAGGTTGAATACATTAATCTGATCTTTTGCATCTTCCCTCGCAACAAACATGCCGTTGATGCAATCATCAACAGAAAGATAACTTTTTGTCTGCGTCCCGTCCCCAAGAATTTTCAGTTCAGAATTATTTACTTTCAATTTGTTGACAAAATCAAAAATCACACCATGAGTGGAATTTTTCCCAATAATATTTGCGAGCCTGAAAATAAATCCGTTGATTTTATAAAAAGAACAATAGTTTGAAACTAATGCTTCGCACGCCAATTTTGTTGCCCCGTAAAAAGAAATCGGTTTTGTCTCGCAGTTTTCCGGAGTATTCAATTCAGATTCCCCGTAAACAGTTGAACTTGAAGTAAACAAAATATTTTTAACCTTATTATTTTTACAGGCTTCAAGAACATTTTTTGTAATCTCCAAGTCCCTGAAAAAAGTTTCTATTGAAGAATCTTTTACATCAGGATTTGCCGCAAGATGCCAGACCTCATCAATCCCGGAAAAATAATTATCAATATCCCCGACCAAATCCTTTTCATGAAATTCTATTTTATCAAGAAAAGGTTCTATGAACTCTTTCTTTCCACCGGATAAATCATCAATAATCACGAGTTCATTCTCTGAATTCTCCAGTAATTTTTCCACTAAATTTGAGCCAATAAACCCGGCTCCTCCTGTTACAAGGATTTTCATAATAGAGTATAACAAAAATAATATTATGAGAAAAACTATTCTTGTTGTGATGGATGGGTGGGGAATTGCCCCACCGGGAAAAGGCAACTACATAACGCAGGCAAAAACCCCTAATTATGATTATTTTATGGATAAGTACCCCTCAACGCAAAATAAAGCCTCAGGAGAAGCAGTTGGTCTTCCAAAAGGGGCTCAGGGGAACTCTGAGGTAGGTCATCTACACATGGGCGCAGGAAGAATTGTGTGGCAGATGTATGAGAAAGTGAGCAAATCAGTAAAAAACAAAAGTTTCTTCGAAAACAAAGTTCTGTTAAAAGCAATTGACTTTGCAAAGAAGAAAAAATCCAATCTGCATTTAATTGGAATGTGTTCTGATGAAGGTGTGCATTCCCACACAAACCATTTGATTGCTCTTTTAAAAATAGCGAAGAAGAGAAAAGTTGAAAATGTATTTATCCATTTCATTGCCGATGGCAGAGATGTTCCGGAAAAATCAGCCAAAAAATATATAGAACTGATTGAAAAAGAATGCAGGAAACTAAGAATCGGAAAAATCGCAACAGTTGTGGGTAGATACTACGCAATGGACCGGGATAATAATTGGAACAGAACAAAAAAAGCATATGATTTATTAACCTTAGGAAAAGGAATTAAAGCAAAAAATCCAAAAGAAGCGATTAATCTGGCTTACAAAAGAGGGGATAAAACCGATTATTATATCCAGCCCACAGTAATTATTGGAAAAGATAAAAAACCAGTTTCATTGATAAAAAACAAAGATTCCATAATCTTTTTTAATTTCAGAACAGACAGACCAAGACAGATTACAAAAGCATTTATCTCAAATAAATTTGAGAAATTTAACCGGAAAATAAAACCCAGAATATTATTCACAACAATGACAAGATATGACAAAACATTTAGGTGTCCTTTTGCGTTTAAGGAAGAAACGGTGAAAAATAATCTTGGGTCTATACTGGCAAAACACAACCTTAAACAATTAAGAATCGCTGAAACCGAAAAATACGCGCATGTGACTTATTTCTTTAACTCGCAGGATGAGAAACCAAACAAAGATGAAAAAAGAATAATGATTCCTTCCCCGAAAGTTCCTTCCTATGACTTAAAACCGAAAATGTCCGCTTTTGGAATCGCAAAAGAATTGGAGAAACAAATTTTGAAAGGGACCTATGATTTTATTTTAGTGAACTTCGCAAACTGCGACTTAGTTGGTCATTCCGCAATTAAGAAAGCAGTTATAAAAGCAGTTGAAACCGTTGATAAATGCGTTGAAAGGATTGTAAAAATTGGGCTGGAAAATGATTACACTCTTATTTTAACTGCGGACCACGGGAGCGCAGAGGATAAATTATATCCAAATGGAAAACCAAAACCAAGCCACTCAACAAACCCAATCCCTTTTATAATTGTTTCCTCTGATAAAAAACTTAAGAAGATTAAATTAAAAAAAGGAGGGCAGAAAGATGTTGCTCCGACTATTTTAAAGTTGATGGGGATTAAGAAACCTAAAGAGATGAGTGGGGAATCGTTGATTGTTTAAATATTTTAAATTAAATTCGGAATTTCAAAACATCAATCATTGTACATTTTTTTGGTCATAAATATCTATTTTTAGTCGATAGATAAAAATTAAAGTTTTAGTTCATAACTTCATAAATTGCTCCAGATAAGGCAATTCGTCTTTAATAACTCTTTTTGAGCAGTGCATCATTTTCTGCAATTCCACAACCTTAGCTTCAATCTCCGCCTTCTTTGCTTTCATTGTTCCCATCTTAGAAACATATGTTGGAAATCCGTAAGGAACATAATTTCTGTAAGTCTCTTTTTTGCTGAGAGCCACTCCGATAGATATGAAATTAACATAATACCTGAATAAAATCCAGTCCTGCCTTTTCATTATTCTCATCCTGATAATATCCGCAAGGCTCAGGAAATCCAGAGCATTTTTTAAATCATCGCCTTTATATTCCCTTGCAACATTTTCTTCAACCCACCAGAAAACATCTTCTGGGCTTCTGTCAAGATTGCCCATCACTTCTCTTGCCACATCAACTTTCCTTGTTTTCAGGATTATTTTGATTGAATTAAATATATTTTCTTCAAAATCCCTCGAGGAAAGCAGGTTTGAAGATAACAATCCTTTTCCTGAAATTAAACTTTCGAGGTCAAGTATGGCGGCTCTCATATCCCCATTGCATCTTTGCGCAAGGTTCCTTAGAATCACATCATTAAAAATAATTTCTTCTTTCTCGCATATTCCTCTCAAGTATTTCGCAATTGAAGGATAAGGAATCTTGTTGAAAGATATTAGTTTGCAATAACTCTTAAGGGTTTTTAATTTTGGACTATAAGCATCATTTGCGGTTAACATTATTGGATTCCTGCTCTCCTTAAATATTTTTATCAACTCCTTTGATGCTCCCCTATCTCTAACAGACAACCCATCTATCTCATCAATCAAAAGCAATCTCTTCTTCCCGAATATTGAATACTGCTTTGAGATTTCAAGAACTTTCTTAAGGCTCTCCACATCCCTGTAATCAGAAGCATTTATCTCATAAACTTCAAGGTCAAGTTTTTTTGCAACCAGAGAACCTAACAGAGTTTTACCGATTCCAGTATGTCCGTGCAATAACAGAGGTTTCTTTCCGAAATTAGCAAGAATAT
This sequence comes from Candidatus Aenigmatarchaeota archaeon, assembly GCA_030600555.1. Lineage (GTDB taxonomy): Archaea > Aenigmatarchaeota > Aenigmatarchaeia > QMZS01 > QMZS01 > QMZS01. Next base: position 93,428 of record JAUVLW010000001.1, on the reverse strand, counting down.
CCCCAACTGCTTTCTTGTTTCCTATAAATTCTTCAAGTTTCTCAGGTCTGTATTTTTCAATCAGGTCCATAATTATCTACCATAAGCTTTTTTAATCTCAGACTCAAACTGCAATACATATTGTTTCATATATTCAATAAGAGGTTTTGCGATTTTTCTTGCTGTTTCTGTGTTTAAATTATTCCAGCAACTAATCTGAAAATTAATTTGATCTATTACATTATCTCCGGTCTTTTTTCCTTCATCAAACCTTTTATCAAAATATTCTGAATCAGCCTGCCAGGCATCGCCTTTAACATTCAAGGGATTATATTCTTTATTTGAATCTCTATTTATTATACACCTCATCAAACCAACTGCGCCAAACAAATCAATCATATCCGCATCTCTCAAAATAGCAAGTAATTTTCCATCAATTTTCTTGTTTGAATTATGATGTCTTATAGCGTGAGCAATTTCTTCTATTTTGTTTTCATCAAAAAGATTATTTTTTCTTAAAAAATCAGAAGCCATTCTTGCGCCGATTTCCCCGTGCATACTTACTTTCTTTGCAAAAGGCAATCCTATGTCGTGCAATAAAGCCGTAGCCTCAACCATTTGCAAATCCTCAAATCCTTCTTCTTTTGCGATTTTCAAAGCCCAGTTCCTGACATGGTCTAAGTGCGAGAAACCATGCGCTGGCACTTTTACCGTTGCCTGTTTTGAATATTCTTCTATTATTTTAATTGCATTTTCCGTCATAATTAATCCGCGAATATAATTACTCAAACTTAAAAAACCAAAAATATAATTGTTTAAAGGTTCTCACCAGACTAAGAATGTTTGATTTGTTTCTTTTTCTTCTCAACCATCAATAACATTGAAGTAAACAAACCAAATAAGGACAAAACAAGCATAATCACAAACAATACTTTGAACCCGTAAATACTCGCCAAAAATCCCCCCATTACGGCTGAAACTCCGAAAGCAATGTAAGTTGTTGAATCCCACAATCCCCATTCAGAAGCAAACTTTCCGTGGTCCAGATGTTTTGAATACACTCCATCAAAAGCCGGGATTTCAATTGCCTTCCCAATGCCAAAAATTATCTGAACCAAAAATAAATCCATGGGATTCCTGATAAACAAATACCCAAAATAACCAAGGCAATTAAGACCATAACCTATAACAATTAATTTCTCCTGATGCTTTACGCGGTCTTCCCACCTGCTTACAAAAAACATAAGAATCCCCGCAGCAATTGCGAATACCCCATAAGCTGCTCCTGCGGTCATCAAATTACCTCCAATCTCTTCAACAAAAACCGCGTATATTGGTCCGAACAATCCCCCGGCCAGCATGAATAAACCTGAGGATAAAAGTAAAATTTTTAGTTCCTTCTGCATAATATTAGTGGGATTATTTTAGAATAGGGTTTATTACCCACAAAACAATTGTATTATGGAATCCTATCAAAAAATGAATTTGATTAAGGAATTTTTTAGATTTACGAGTAAAGATATAATCGGAATTGTTATTTTAGCATTCTTCATGTTTTTCAGTTTCTTGTTTTTAGGAATGTTTGGGATACTCACCCCAGCTTCAGGTATAATAAATATTATTTATTATTTCCCTCAAATATTAAACTTGCATCCGGTTTTATATTTAATTGTTAGTATTACAGCAACTTTAATTACCTTGTATTTACTATATTGCACTTTTGGTTTTTTGCGCAGTAATCTAATTTTTATCAAAGAAATACAGAGGAGAAAGTTAGCAAAACTCGCATTTTATTCAGGTCTTATTTTATTTTTTATTTTCCCTTTGTCAATCCATAGTTTTGATTCTGGGTGTTGGAGTCCGGTTGGATTATGCGATGGGTCTAATTATAGAATCTCCAATATAAAACTTGGGAATGCTTGGGCTCAGGGTTGCAATGATTTAAAATTAAATTATGAATGTGAAGTATCTAAAATATCCAGTATTGCTACAATAGATATAACTGGTGATGGAATTACAGATAATCTGCTTAATATCTGTAGGGCTAAATTTGAGGACCCGACCTTGACAAGCACTTACTGCAGGAATAAATGCTGCAATAATATAATTCAGGAAGGCTCTGAATGTGAAAACGATGATGATAAAGACTGCCAATTTGGGTTTGGAAAAAGTAGCTGGATATGCACAAATAATCATTGTTGTCCTTTAGGTAATATTTGGGAAAATGGCGTGTGTATAGAAAAATAAAACTTCTTATTTTATGAAATACAAATTCATTGAAGACCTGACCTCAGATGTGATGTTTGAGTCCTATGGGTTTAAACTTGAAGAATTATTCGAAAACTCAGCAGAAGCTCTTTTCTCAATTATGTGCGAGATTGACCAAATTGAGCCAAAAGAAAAACTGGTTTTTGAATTTGAAAGCGAAACTCTTGAAGATGCGCTTTTTAACTTTCTTTCCACTCTGCTCGCGGAAAGCGAAATAGCCGAACTTTTCCTCTGCAAATTCAAAGTTAAAATCAACGAAGTAAAAGGCGGGTTTACTGGAAAAGTAACTGCCTACGGAGAATCATTTACAAAAGAAAAGGGGGGAACACTTGTAAAAGGGATTACAAATTATAAATTCAAGATTGGGTTGGAAAATGAAAAATATACAGCGACTGTGGTTTGCGATATTTGAAATCTAAAAAATAAAAATTCATTTAAAGATTATTAATAACTCTATTTATATGAAAAAATTAATTATTTTACTATTATTTCTAAGTATGATTTGTTTAGTAAATGCTCAAGAATGCAAACCCGGTTATACCTGGCAAAGAATGAGTGGTGTGGGCTGTGTTCAGGATGATTGCAAATCAATACCAAACGCTCATTACAGTTACACTAAAGATTGTATTTGCGGTTCTTCGGGATCAGTTAATGAAAACCCAAATGACCCTAATAAAGCCTGCCATAGAGAGTGGGAATATAAATCATGTCCTGGATGTTTATATGCCTGCATACATACAGATGAACTTTGTCCAGGTGAAGATTTCACAGTAATTGTAAAAGATTTTGAAGGAAGTGATGAAGATAAAATAGATAATAATCTATATGACGAAATTGAGGAAAATGAAGAATATAATTGGTGGGATATATTTGAAATACCTGAAAAAGATAACCCAATTGCACAATGGGGAGCTGACGATGATGAGCCAACGATTCTTGATAAAATTGGCGATAAAATTGAAGCAATGGTTTTTGGAGAAGAAGAACTGGAAGAACCATCTTTTTGTAAAAATTATCCGGATAAAGGTGAAGTTAACTGCATAATACATTGGGCTCCCGATGATTTAGATGACAATTCTTGCAGCCCTCAGGAAAAAATAAGTTCTTATACAAATTCAAGAACCAAAAAAACCTATGCTACTTGTAAATGCAAAGAAGGGTATGCTCGAGGTGCGGAAGGTGGTTGTAAATTTGTTCCACCTAAAGATCTTAAATTAAATATACAAGACCAGGAAAAACTGGAATTAGTTTACAGAAATTTGCAGTTAAATCAGTATGAAATTATTGAAATAGAAGTTGACGGAGAAATAAAACGATTTGCTGTAATGAGAAGAAGCAACGACCAACTTGTTTTTGGACGCTCAGGAAAATGGGATACTTCATTACAACACTTAATCAAACCAACTGCCTGGCAATTTTTTAAAGATAATGACTTGCTGAGCAGATTAAACCCTCTTAATTGGTTTCACGCCAAGTACAAAGACCCGGAAAAAGAACTTAAATGGAAAGTGGCAAAACTAACTTTAGATGACCATAAAAAAGATATTAAAAAACCAGTGCATCTTGCGCAAACAATAGATACCTATTATGCCTGGGCAGATGACAAAGCGAAAACTCTAAAAACCCTTAAAGATATGGGGGTGGTTGACGGAACGTTTAATATTGCGGGCGGTAATTTTAAAGGTGGTGTGGCATCATATGTGCAAGCATTTCCCGGAGAAGCAATAAAAAAACTGGCAATTGAGTTGCAAACAGATGATTTTGCGCAAGCAATGAGCATTTATATGCAATATAGAGAAGAAGGAAAAACACCCCAGGAATTAATGAATAATCCACCCGGTGATATGGATGTTGCAATCAGCGCTTCAACCGCCAGCACTTTAGGCAATATTTTATTAATACAGAAATATGAAGAGGGGTATCAACGTTACAAAGCAGAAATAGAATTGGAGGAAATATAAAAAATAGTGTGGGTGTATTTAATTTAGAAAGGTTGTACCAGAAACTCTGATGCCAAAAGACACAGGATTATCAGTCTGGAGTTCAGCCATTAAACCCAAGCTAATAGAAATATTTATTTTAATTAACCCTCCATCAAATCACTAACATCTTTTTTCTTTTTCTCGCTCTTCTCCAAATAAGCAATGCAGTCATCTTCGAGACTCCTGCTTGTTTCCATATCCATCACTTTTTTGTTCCTGACTTTTACAAACAACGGCAATGAACTCGCTTCTCCAACCAAGACCGCTTCCCCAACTTCAAGACTGGTGATGCTCTTCAATAACTCACTTGTCAAACCCTCGCTGCTTTCTCCAATATGTTTCAAATCATAGGGGTTTGTTATCCTCAAATACATGTGGGTATTGCACTGGGATAAACTCGTGGTTGAAAGGTGGACAGGTCTCTGGGAAATCAAACACAACAGACCATTGAACTTCCTTCCTTCCCTCGCAATTTTCTCAATAATTCCTTTTGAAAAGTTTTCCTTACCGCTTCTCTCAGGGGCAAAATTGTGGGCTTCTTCAATAAACGCAACAAAAGGCGGAACCTTTCTCATTATTCTCTTGTTAAAAAGTTCTCTCAAAAAATACGCAACAATCATCTGCCTTTTCCTGTTATTGGTCATCTCAGACAAATCAACAATTGTCATCTGACCCGGGACAATCATGCTGTAAATTGAAGGGGTGTCATAATACCCGAACAATCTCAGGGAATTCAATGAACTTAAATTCGCAAACAAAACCTCTTTAGTCGCCTGTTTTATATTTTCATTTTCTTCAATCCCCGCAATGATTTCTTTTATCCCAAACACATCTTCGGTCTTTTTCAGTTCACTAACAACTTTTATTAAATCCCTCTCCTGCACAAAACTTAAATTTGGAAGGAACAATTTAAAATAATAGTTTGGGAGATGAGGCAACCCAATCCTTATATCTTTTCCCTTAATCAAATTTGTTTTGTCTGAAAAATTCTTGTCATAGGCGAAACAGGAATATTCCCCGTGCGGATCTATAACCAGAATTCCCGCTTTTCCCTGGTCATCCCCGCGATTAAGAAGTTCTTCCATTAGAACACAGGTTGCGTAACTCTTTCCGGCGCCTGATAAAGCAAGTATTGCGAGGTGTTTCTGGAACACGCGATTCATGTTTAAATTCACTTCAAGATGGTGGGATTCAATTTCCCCAAGATGCAAACCTCTTTCATCAAACTTGAAAAGTTTTTTCAGGTGCTCATCCTCAGCCATATAAACAAGTTCTCCCGGAGAAACCGGATAATTTGCTCTCTTAATAATCTTATCCAGAATACCCAAACAATAAACCTTGCACAATAAAAACTCCCATTTATCTGTGGGGAAATTGCTGTTAATAGAAGTCTCATAATTTGAAATTGTCTCGGGTTGCATAAAATACCTGTTTGTCTTGGTGATTTCCTCGATTCTTCCTATAAGCAATCCCTGCTTGACTTTAACCTGAATAAATAAGCCCACCTTAACCTTAACTTCCTTGTCCGCAACAAAATAAAAACTTGAGGTATTTGGGGTTTCTTCCCTGCAAACAACGGTTCCGAGCTCCATAATTAAGGTTTTAGAAAATTTAAACAGGACTATTTTCGAAATAAAAAAATTATTTATATCCACTTAAAATTAATGGAATAAATTAATTTTAAACCAATAAATCTATGGAAACAGATAAAAATCAAAACTCAGACAAAATAAGAGACGTTCTGATAATCGGAGCAGGACCTGCAGGAATGTTCGCTGCTGAAAAACTTGCCGGAAAAAAAGATGTTTTGATAATTGATAAAGGTAGAGGGGTGAATGAAAGAATCTGCAAAATGAATGGTAACATAAATTGCGCTCATTGCGTGCCCTGCAACATAATGTGCGGTGTTGGGGGTGCAGGAACTTTTTCTGACGGAACTTTAAATTTAAACCCTGAGATTGGAGGAAACTTAGAGGATTTCACAAATAAAAAAGATGCATGGGATTTAATAAAAGAAACAGATGATATTTTTATCAGGTACGGGTCACCAAATACCACGCAGAAATACGACCCTGTAAAAATAGAAAACCTGAAAAGAAAAGCCATGGCTTTTGGAGCAAAGTTTATTGAGATTAAACAAAGGCATATAGGTTCAGATAATTCCCCAGACATTATACAAAAATTTAAACTTGACCTTGAAAAAAGAGGAATTGAGTTTATGCTTAACACAGAAGTTGATGATTTGATTATAGAAAACAATATTTGCACGGGCGTTACATTAAAAAACGGGGAACAGATAAAAGCAAATAAAATATTGCTTGCACCAGGTCGGATAGGCTCGGAATTTGTAAATAAACTTGTGGATAAACACAAAATAGATTATTATTACGGAGGAATTGATGTCGGAGTCAGGGTAGAAATCTCAGCAATAGTTACGGATGCAATAACAGAAATAAACAGAGACCCAAAATTCCACATCAACACAAAAACCTATGATGATTTTATAAGAACTTTTTGCACCAACGAACATGGATATATTGTAAAAGAAGAATATGATGGTTTTGTGACGGTGAATGGTCACTCCCTAAGAAAAACAAAATCAGAAAATACCAACTTTGCATTTCTTGTTAGCGTTGATTTAACAGAACCTCTTGAAAACACAACTAAATACGGAAAATCAATTGCTAAACTTGCAACAACAATAGGAGGAGGAAAACCATTAATCCAAAGATTTGGAGATTTGAGGAGAGGGAGAAGATCAACGGTCAATAAAATAAAAAGAAATTCAGTGAAAAACACTCTTGAAGATGTAACACCCGGAGATATTTCAATGGCTCTACCTCACAGGATAGTGAAAGATATTATTGAGGGTCTTGAAGTGTTGAATAAAATTATTCCTGGGGTGGCTTCTGATTCAACTTTGCTTTACGCTCCTGAGGTAAAATTCTACGCAATAAAACTAAATGTTGATAAAAACATGCGAACCTCGGTTAAAAACCTTTATGCTGCGGGAGATGGATGCGGACTGTCAAGAGATATAATAAATGCTGCTGCAACCGGTATTCTGGCGGGGAGAGGGATTTTAGCTGAATAATTGCCAAATATTTAAATTTTATTGCTAATTTATAAATGATGGAACTTGACCCCATACCTGGAATAAGCATTGCGGTTGGCTGCTTTGGTATTGTATATTTAGGCGCAGTGGGGGCTAGTTATTATGCAAGAAAAAAGGATATTATTCAAAAAATAGGGGTTGGAGTTCCGATTAGAGCATCTGATTATTCTAAAAGAGATAAAACAGAAGATGCTATATTTATAGGACCTTATCTGGCAAATAAAAGATTCAAAAAAGGGAGATTTGATGAGAGATTCCCAGATATTGATGAAGAAACTTTAACTGCCTATAAACAAAGTTTATAATTTTGAATAAATTGAATTATGAAATATCTAATTATCAGTGACCTCCATTTATCTGAACCAAATAAACTCCCAAAAATTATAATTGAACTGGCAAAAGAACTGGAGGGAATTATCTGCGCAGGAGATTTAACTTCAGAAAAAGTTCTTGAAGAATTAAAAGAAATGAACAAAAATTTAATTGTGGTGAAAGGGAACTGCGATTCTATTGAGTTGCCTGAATATCTGGAATTTGAAGTTGAAAACAAAAAAATCGGAGTAATTCATTCAAACCAGTTTGGAAGAAATAACCTTGAAAAAATTTCGGAATTCGCAAACTCAAAAAAAGTGGATGTTTTGATTTTTGGTCACACTCACCAACCACTCGTGGAAAAAAGAGGGGACTTGCTTCTAATAAATCCAGGAACTCTTACAGGCACAATTTCAGGCGAAGGAATTAAAACAGAAAAAACCTATGCGGTTCTTGAAATAGGGAAAGAGATTAATGCTAAACTAAAAACCATATAAATTATGGAATTGAAAAAAGAAATAACAAATCTCCCTAAAATTGTAAACAAACTCAAGAAAAAAGATGAGGAATTATTTAACAGGTTTTATTCTATAAAATTATCACTTGGCCGATTAAAAGTTACACCTGAAATGGAAACTTTCGTAAAAAGCAGATTCAAATCAATTGAAAAAACCGAGAACCAGAAAATTGTATGCATCAACAATAAATTTACGTGGGAAGGAAATCTGTTTAATGAATTAAGAAGTATGAGACCAAAACCAAAAGCGAAATTCACACCCTCAGAACTCGATAACAAAGAAAATTGTCTTTTCTGCAACATTGAAAAACAAACACCCTTGGATATTTTCGGAAGAATAAAAGGAAAACATTGCATAACAGCAAGCAATATTGCAAAATATGATGAATTTCACGGTCTGATTATATTTAATGAACACAACCCTATGAAACTAAAAAAGGAATGGCTAAAGGATTATCTTGAGACCGCGGAAAAATGGTTTGAACGGACAGACAAAGCCAACAAAGGAATGATTAATAATTTTCTTATTTGGAATTGTTTATGGAGAAGCAGCGCATCCATTATCCATGGTCATATGCAGGTAACCGCATCTGAAACCAAATACCAAAAAATAATAAAACTTGAAGAATTATGCGACCAGTACAAAAAGAAATTTAAATCAGATTATTTCCTTGATTTATTTAAAATCCACAAAAATCTTGGTCTTGGGGAAAAAATTGGAAAATCTATGGTACTTTATTATCTTACGCCAATCAAAGAAAAAGAGATTGTTATTCTATCAAAAGAAAAAAAATTCTCAGGAGTGAGTGATTTGGTTTATAATTTAATAAAAAATTATTTCAGACTTGGAGTGCAATCATTTAATATTTCTATGACCAATATCAAAGGATATTGGATGGTGAGATTAGTGGATAGAGGTTCTCTTGAAAACAGGAATTCAGATATAGGGGCAATGGAATTATATGGAAACTCTGTTGTAGCTTATGACCCTTTCAGATTAACAAAAGAGATTAAATTATAAAAATTATCAAAATTTATAAAAAATATATTTATTCTTCCAGTTTTTTATGGCAAAACCACCAATCATAGCATTTATACTTCTTGGTTCTTTCTTTTCCTACCTTTTCATCAGTTGATGGGGGGATTATGACTTCTTCTCCCATTAAATCATTATCAGGCCAGTCCGCAGGCATCGCCACTCCATTTTTATCTGAAATTTGCAATGCTTTAACCACTCTAAGGATTTCGTCTGTATTTCTGCCAATTTCCTGAGGATAATAAAATATAGCTCTTATAATCATTTCAGGATCAACTATATATACCGCTCTAACTGTGTTTGTTCCCTTTTCAGGATGAATCATATTCAACATTGTAGCAAGTTCTCCAAGTTCATCAGCAATTATAGGAAACTGAATTTCAACAGATAAATTATCTTTAATCCATTCTACCCATTTAAGATGAGAAAATACCTGATCTATGGAAAGTCCTATTAGCTCGCAATTTAGCTTCTTGAATTTATCCTGTTTTTTTGCAAAAGCCGCAAATTCAGTTGTGCAAACAGGGGTAAAATCACCAGGATGACTGAACAAAACAAACCATTTTCCCGCATAAGTTTTAGGAAATTCTTTAATTCCCTGCGTTGTCTGAACAATTATCTGAGGAAACTTTGAACCAATCAAACTAAGTTTATTTTCAACATTGCTTTCAATTATTTTTTCCTTCATAAAATAATACTATTTTTAAATATTAAGTATCTTTTGATTATTTATTTGGATTGGGTTATTGTTTATTATCGGTCTATAATCATGGGATATCTGCAAAACTACGTAAAAATAAGATATCATGACGGCGAAATTGGTGGGATGACCTGCCAAATTGAAGAATTCAGCATTCGCATAGTTGGAAAATGTGACTTGGATGAATTATTCTATGAAAAATATGGTGGTGAATACATTTCACATGAAATTAATATCAAACCTAACCCCGGAACCCCTGAGATTTATCCAGAATATGAATCTTTTCCCGGAACCTGCAAACAAACTGCATGTTCTTGGATTATTATAGGTAAATTATATCTCAAATAGTAATTTAATAAACAACAATAGTTATTATGAACCTGACAGGTCTCACTCAGAAAGATGCTGAAGAAAAATTAAAATCTTATGGATATAATGAAATTACTGAACTTAACAAAATTTCTACTTTAGATATACTGTTGAGACAGATTAAAAAAAATTTCATGATATATCTGCTTTTTGTAGCAGCAGTGATGTCTTTGTTTGTTGGGAAAGCAATCACAGGATATACAATATTCGGAATTATAATCCTGCTCATTGTTATTGGATTTATTCAGGAATTCAAAGCTGAAACTGCGGTAAAAGCTTTGAAACAAATGATTACCCACACATCAGTTGTGATTAGAAATGGGAAAGAAACTGAAATCCCCTCAAGAGAAATAGTTCCCGGAGACATACTTGTTTTAAGAACCGGAGAAAAAATCCCCGCAGACGGCCTGATTCTTGAAGAAAAAGAACTAAGAATTAATGAAGCTATGTTAACCGGAGAATCGCAGGAAATTAAAAAATACAAAATTGCGAGTGAAAAAAATTATAACCACAATAATCAGGTATTCATGGGGACAAATGTTGCAAATGGTAAATGCATTGTGCGTGTATTGCATACAGGTATGAACACAGAATTTGGGAAAATAGCCAATATGATTTCAGGCGCTAAGAAAGAACTTCCTTTGCAAAAAAAAGTCAATGATATTGCAACTTATATGGCATTTCTGGCAATAATGGTATCTGCCCTGACTGGGGGTATTATGCTTATCCGAAGTGTGCCTTTCTCATATATTTTGGTAATTGAAGTTCTTATTGTTGTAATTGCACTTTGCGTGTCCGCATTTCCTGAAGGATTGCCTGTTGTGCTCATATCCATCCTTGCATCAGGCGCATATAAAATGGCAAAGAAAAACGCAATTGTAAGCAGGATGTCAATAATAGAAACCCTTGGAGAAACCACTGTAATATGCACAGACAAAACAGGAACAATAACCAAAGGCGAAATGACTGTGAAAAAAATATTTGCGGATGATACTTCTTTTGGGGTAACTGGTGTTGGATATGATTCAAACGGAAAGTTTCTTCAGAATCATAAAGAAATAAACCCAAAAAAGAATGTTGTTTTAAACCTGCTTTTGAAAACAGCGGTTCTATGCAATGATACAAAAATTGAAAGAAAAAGAACTAACAGCGCATATGACATTATAGGCTCGCCAACAGAAGCGGCTTTATTGGTTATGTCAGCCAAAAGCGGGATTTTTATGGAAGACATACAAGCCATAAGAAAAGAAGAAATCTCTTTTAATTCCGAAAGAAAGATGATGAGTGTTCTATGTGAAGAAGAACAGGAAAAATATATTTATTCAAAAGGAGCCCCAGAGATATTAATCAACCAATGCACCCGTATCCAAAAAGGGGGGAAAATTATAAACTTAAAAGAAAAAGAAAAAGAAAAAATTTTAAACATTGGTAAAGATCTTGCATCAAAAAGATTTAGGATTCTCGCAATCGCATACAAACCCACAAAATTATTTAAAAAAGACGGGTTTGAAAAAGATATGATTTTCCTTGGACTGGTAAGTCTGGAAGATTCTCCGAGAGACGAAATCAAAGAAGCAATAAAATCCTGCAAAAACGCGGGGATAAATGTTAAGATGATTACAGGAGACAATAAAGAGACCTCTGCTGAAATAGCGAGAGAAATTGGACTGGATGACCGAATTATAACTGGAGATGAATTGGATAAACTCACTGACGATGAACTTTCAAAAATAGTGAATGAAACAACAATATTTGCAAGAGTAAAACCAGGGCATAAATTAAAGATTGTAAAAGCTCTCAAGAAAAACGGTGAAATTGTTACAATGACTGGAGATGGGGTTAATGATGCGCCTGCATTAAAAGAAGCCCATATAGGAGTTGCAATGGGTATCAACGGAACTGATGTTTCAAGAGAATCCGCTGATTTGGTTTTAAAAGATGATAATTTTGCCACGATTATATCCGCTGTGAAAGAAGGCAGAACAATATTTATCAACATCCAAAAAGCAGTAAGCTATATGCTTTCCTGCAACCACGCAGAATTATTTGTTATATTTTTCGGAATCCTATTTGGTCTTCCGCTTCCGCTTATTGCATTGCAAATTTTATTTATCAACCTTGTAACAGATGATTTGACTGCGCTCACCCTTGGTTTCAACCCAGCTCCATCGTGGATTATGAACACAAAACCGCGAAGAAAATCAGGAATACTAAACAAACAATCAATCCTGATGTTTGCAATATCAGGACTCATCATCGGCGTAGGCACACTGGGGATATTTTATTCAACCTATACAAGTTTATTATTCCAGGGGGTTGCTGAAGAACTTGCGGTTTCAACAGCGAGAACTATGGCTTTAGTTACTTTAATATTATTTGAAATTGCAAATGCATTTAACTTCAGGTCCTACAGAACCCCTGTATTTAAAGCATCTTTATTTACAAACAAATACATGGTATATGCATCACTGCTCGCCATATTAGCAGTTTTATTAATACTATACACTCCATTGAATATAATGTTTGAAACAGTTCCTCTAAGTCTGGGTAACTGGATTGTTGCGAGTCTCACAGCTTTCTCTTTAATAGTCATCTTTGATTTCCTTAAGATTATGAATCATTGGAAGAAATTATTTTAATATTTTCCAGAAAAAAATATGATTATAAGAGATGGAAAAAGAAATAAGATTATAATTATCTCTTAAGAATATCCTGAGAAAAATCAAGTTGATAATCAGGAATACCGAGAGATAAACCATAGTTTAGAAATTCATCGTATTGTTCTTTCCTATAACGATTTACTTTGAAAATTTTATTGCGGAAGATAAAATAATGGATTTTTTCATTTTTATAATCAGCATACCAATCACCATGTTTTGAATCAATGGATTTACTTAATTCTTTTGCAATTTCATCAGCTTGATTTTCTAAAATCTCAACAGTATGTAAAGTCCACTTTTTTAAATAAGGAGTATTATGTTTTTGGGTAACTTTTTCAATTTTTGTTTTTATAATTTTTATTCTATGATTTAATATTCAAAGGTTTACTAAATTTCTTTTCCACAATAGTCCGGTGAATAGCATTATATGAACAAAAAGGAATTATTCTGTCGTCTGGTGTTGAATAATGAACTATGCAGCTTTGAACTCTTTGGCAATCAAAATTATACCCGTCCATAAAATGCATAATTCCAATCAGTATTGATTTTTCGTAAAATGGGGCCAAAGCATTTTTATCTCCTCTCAAAAAATTAATAGCAACTTTAATTAGATTTATTGATTTTGGCATTTTTGCTTTATCAATCAATCTAGGAATTTGTTTTATAATCTTAGCCATCGCTTTTATTTTCCAGATATGGTGATTCTTTTCTTTATCCTCATTTATCTGCTTTATTAAATTAAAAAATCCATTAATATCCACGAATGTTGTTATTGGAATTATTTTTCCGTCATCTACAAAGATATAAGTTGCAGAACCGCAGGCAGGATGGCAAGAGAATTTTGTTGTTTGTTTTTTTTGCAGTCTTTCAAAAAATAAACTCAATGGAGTCAAAAAAGGAACAGAATAAAAATCATCTGGTACTATCTGTCCTTCTGTCTGTTCTTCAAGCAAATGCATTAAATCAGGCTGAGTGATTCTCATCTTCTTTAAATCTTTATTATTTACTCTTCCAGCAAAAGACAATGGCTGAAAATTTACCCCAGTGACAACATCCGAATTTTTTACAGCAAATTTCACGATATCCCCCGCTTCTTTATCATTGACTCCTCCAATTAAAGTTGGGACTAGAAGAACCTGAGTAAAATTTACCTTCCTGCAGTTTTCAATAACTTTTAATTTTGTCGGAAGCGCATTGAAACCGCGTATAGTATGATACGGCTCTTCTGTAACTCCATCAAACTGAAGATATATCGCATCCAATCCGGCTTCTTTCAACATAGCAATATACTGCGGGTCTTTTGAAAGATTTATCCCATTTGTGGCAATAAAAATCTGCAAAAATCCCATTTGTTTTGCCATTCTAATTATATCTGGCAAATCCTCACGCATCGTCGGTTCCCCTCCGGAAAACATGACTGCTTGGCATGGAACTGGCTTTTCATTTATCAAATTATGCAACATTTTCTTTAATTGCTCTATAGTCGGCTCATAGAGATATCCACAAGCCTCAGCATTAGCAAAGCACACAGGGCATCGTTGATTGCATATGTTTGTCACATCAATTAGTCCAAGAACGGTGGGACTTTTATGGTTGTTGCACAAACCGCAATCATAAGGGCATCCCTTTTTTTCATGAGTATTTGGATTTTCCAGCCCGGAATTATCATATTCGTCTTTTAAGAATCTTTTAAACACTTTTGCATCCCCGTAATAGAGGTCTTCAAAACTGCCATGTTCTTTGCAAGATTTCTTAATAAAAATTTTATTGTCTTTTTCTTCTATCTCCGCATCAATTACTCCCAAACATTCGGGACATAATGATTTTGTTTTATGTATCATTTTTTTTATTTCCATAATTTATTACTTTTATTAAATTTAATATTTGTATTTTTTTCCAATAACCCAGCTATAGTTGCAAACATCAATGTTCTGCATTTCACATTCATCAGTTTCATTAATATATTATCTTTTTAAAGTTATTTAAATAATTTCAGTTTTTAGTGAAAATAAGACTCAAAAAGTTATCCTAAAAGTTTGCTGATTTTTTCGCCGGTAATTTTTTTCATAGTAATCATCTTTCCAAACAAATTAAGATACAATTCCATTTGTTTGTATTCATTTGTTAATTTAAGCAATCTTTGATTTTTATTGGCCCCTTTAATCTGTTCTAATCCCTTAATTAATGGTTGAACATCGCATTCTAAGAATCTTTTAATTATTACATTAAACGCTTCTATAAAAGACATGGCAAGTTCATATAATTTTTCTCTTCCTTTACCTCTAATAGACCGAATCATGTTTAATTTTTCAAGAATTTTAAGACTTGGACTGACTAAACTTAAACTATATCCTGTTTTTTTTGCAATTTCTTTTTGGGATAATGTTGAATCCGCAAACAAAAGAGTTGCCCATACTCTCCCTGTTGGCTCCCCAAAACCCCATTGTTTTGAAATCTTTCCAATTCGGTCAATAAAATCTTTCTCATTTTTAGTTACATTTTGCGCCATGTTTATTCACAAAGTCCAATTCTTAATATATTATAGTCAAACATAATTATAAAAGTTTCTTTTTTATTCTTATTTTAAAATCTACTACTTTGAATATTAATTCCAATATCAGTTACCAACCTTATTATTGGGAGTTTAATGTGTTATCTTATTGGTAGATTTGGCAGGGAATAAAGTTCCCTGACCTGAAGGACGTAGAATTTAGAGAATAAATTCCCTTCATCTAGACTCTCCCACGATTGAATATTTTATGGATTCTTATAAACTAACTAAATTCAATTATTTCCTCTCATGTCTTGGTTTATTGTGACCTGCATCTCTTCGATGGTTTAAATTATCTATGTGATGTATCTTTTCCTTCAGGAATTTATTTATATCCAAACCATATTCTTCTATCATCATGGATGCGCGGGTTCCTCCAAGAAGATGTGGCATTAATACATAAGTTGCGCCTTTATGATACAACTTCATAGCCTCATCAATCTGATGGGAAACAACAATTATAATTGCATTTTTATTTGATTCCCTAATTTTACTTATCAACATAAGAGCTGTATCAAAATCAGGGATTGTTGATACAAACATTTTTGCTTTTGAAAGTTCAAGATCGTCCAGCAATTCATAATCATTTGCATCCCCATACCTGCAGTTCATCCCATCCTTTGATAATTTTCTTATGATTACAGGATCATAATCCACCACAAGATATTTCTTTTTTATCTTCTGAATTGAATCAAGTATGTCATATCCAATCCGGTTATAACCAAAAAGAATCACATCATAATTTTCTTCTTTAAATCTATTCTGCGCATCAATTCTTTTACCTTCTCTCTCAAATATATTTAGATATTTTGATAAATGATTGTATATATTATTTGAATAAAGCATTATATAAGTTGATACTGAAATTGTTATAAAACCAATAACAGTTATAACAGATAATATTTCCGGGGCTAAATGTCCTGCCGCAACCCCTAAAGAAATCATAATCAGGGAGAACTCGCTTATTTGTCCTGAAGTAATTCCGGTCATAAAACAGGTTCTTTTTGTATATCCCAGAAATCCAAGAAGGGAAGTTACTATCAAAGGATTTATGAGAAGCACAAATGTGGAAAATACAAAAATATGCAACAAATAAGGAATAACATCATCCAAAATTATTTGGGAGCCGATGGCTATAAAAAACAAGATTATAAAGAAATCACGGATAGGTCTCATCTTGGAACTTATTTCATATCTATAAGGTGACAAAGCCAAGGTGATACCTGCGAGCAAAGCGCCAATTTCTACAGAAAAATTCATGTAATGAAATAACATCGACAACAAAAAACACCATCCAAGCGAGAAAAGCAACAGATATTCCTGTGATTTTGCAACTGCCGCAGTAATTTTTGGAAGTATATAATAACCTATTAAGAATATCCCAACTATCAAACCACTGCCTTTCAAAATAGTTTCAAATGCAATTTCCATAACATTGCCAACTCTTGAAAACGAAGTTATTACCATTAATATTAGTATCACAATTAAGTCCTGAATAATCAGATAACCAATAGATAAATAACCATACAAAGTTCCTGTATCATTCTTATCAGATAAAATTTTCATTACAACAATCGTGCTGCTAAATGCCAATGCAACAGCAATATAAATAGCAGTTGTTGTAGAGAAACCAAAAAAAGTGCAAATCATATAACCGAGTAAAGTGGCTATGACAAATTGTCCAATACCTGTAACTAAGGAAGGTTTCCCCAAATCCTTTATTATTTTTGGGTTTAATCCCAGCCCCACTACAAATAAAAGCAAAGCTATTCCTATGTGTGAAAGAGAAATTATAGTTTCATTAGTAGGATTAACATTCAAAAAACTTGCTATAAGCCCGGTTAAAAGATATCCTATAATCAAAGGCTGCCTGATTAATCTTATAAACCCACAAACAATCATTGCAAGTATAATCATGTAACTTAACTCAACAAAGACACTCTCCATTATATTAACACAATATTAGTGATTAATTAGAAATTTATAATTCTTAGGTATTTTTCTGTGAATATACCTATTTTCGCAACCAGGTATTTCATTAAGTGGTTTAATTATTTCTAGATACATTCCTGCATATAAAGACACATCCATTTTATCTGCAATCTCTAAACTCAATTCCTTTAATTCCTTCAAAGAATATTCAATATCTTGTCCATTGCCTACCTGTTTTTCTAAGGTTCCAAAAGCATTCCTAAAATCAGGATACAAATCTCTGCAATTAAAATAGTGCTTGGTATCCTCGGTTAATGGAATTTCTTCAAAATCAAGTTCTTCATAAACAGCGTCTAAATACTGGAACTGTCTTCTCATTACAGAAAAAGTCTCTTCCAAAAAATGAGGATAATCTAATATCAAACTAGACATCACAGTAATACTTGCAACTTTGTTTCCATAATTATAATAAAATCCAGACTCATAAATTTCTAGTCTTTCGTCCAACAACCTTGCTTCTTCTACTCTGTCCTCAGGCACTCTATCCCAGTCGATTTCATTTTCCATAACGAGAGATACAATAAATTGATTTATTTTGAGAATTGCCTTTTTTAAAAAGAAAGAGTTTTTATGGACAAAGAAATTATCGAGAAATACAAAAAAGCCGGGGAAATAGCAAAAACCGTAAGAGATGAAGGAAAAGCCCTGGTAAAGATAGGGGTTAAAATTAAGGATATTGCTGAAAAAATTGAATCAAGAACTATAGAATTAGGAGGAATTCCAGCCTGGCCTGTTAATATCTCAATCAATGATATTGCAGCCCACTATTCACCTTCAAAGGACGATGAAACCGAAATACAGGAAGGAGATGTTGTGAAACTTGATGTTGGGGTTTCAATTGACGGATATGTCGCAGATACAGCAGTCACAATTGCACTTTCTGAAGAAGATAAAAAATTGGTGGAAGCCTCTGAAAAAGCCCTTGAAGAGGCGATAAAATTGGTAAAACCGGGTGTTGATGTAAAAGAGATTTCCGCAAAGATTGAGGAAGTGATTGAAAGTTATGGTTTTAAACCTATTACTAATCTGACAGGACACGGGCTTGAACAATACATAATTCACTCAGAACCAAGAATCTCCAATTATAAAGACGATTACTCTTATATCCTCGAAGAAGGGGAAGTTATAGCAATTGAACCTTTTGTCACAAAAGGAAGAAATTATATCAAAGAAGAAGATGAAAGCAGGGCTTTGATTTACTCATTAGTTCAGGAAAAACCGTGCAGATCAAGGGAAGCGAAGGAAATAATAAAGAAAATGATTGACAGACAGGGACTTCCTTTTTCAGACAGATGGGTGGATGCAAGCGGGATAAAATTAAGACTTGCAATAAATGAACTTAGCAGAAGAGAATGTATCAGTTCATACAAAATATTGAGGGGAGACTCAAAAATAGCCCAGTCTGAGCATACTATTCTTGTTTTAGATGAACCTGTGGTAATTACGCGATAATAAGAATATAATCAACTTAAAGCTTATTTCACCCAATTATATTTTTGGGTCTAGCCTTTTCTAAAAAGGCTCGGTTTAACTTTATTTAAATTTTGTGTTTATTATGAGACTCGCATTCAGAAGAAGTGAAGCCGGGAGGTTTAAACGACTTAAAGAACGATGGAGAAGACCTGGAGGAATTCACAATAAGATGAGAGAAGGCAAAAAAGGAATTCTGCCTAAAATAGGCTGGAAAAAACCAGAAACGGAAGAAATTCCTATAATCAGTAATCTATCTGAATTAAATGGATTAAAAACCAAAGAAATTATAATTTCATCAAAAATAGGTATGAAAAAAAGGCTGGAACTTGAGAAATTTTGCGCTGAAAAAAAGATAAAAATTCTAAATTTTAAGAAATTAGTTAAAAAGAAAAAAATCGTGAAAAAGAAAATTGTAACCGAGAAAAAATCTGAAACAAAAAAAACACCGGTTAAAACAGAAACAGTTAAAAAGAATATTGAGGAAAAAGAAGTCAAACCTAAAATTAAAGAAAACACTCAGTCTCCAAAAGATGCCAGCGTTACCAAAAACGATGGAGTCAAGATTAAACAAGTTGCTAAAGAAGAAACCAAGCTTTCAAACACCTCAACAAACGATTCTGTTGAAAATAAAACTGAAACAAAAAAATAATTGCAATTAGTTTAAAGCTAATTCTATATAATTATGGATAAAGAGAAATTGCAATTGATTTCTAACCTTACGAGCGCGCCTATATTTGGCAGCATTATACTTTTGATATTCATATTTTCAGAAATAAAGACTATATCCACAACACATCTTGTGCTGGTCACAATTGTATCCCTATTATTTATAACAATAATTCCCGTCACTTATGTTTTTTTGTTTGTTAAAAGAAGAAAAAAATTTCAGGAAATTGATTATGATATTTCTGACAGGAGTCTTAGAATAAAACCTTTTTTGGTGGTTATAAGCAGTTATGCAATGGGAACAGTTGCTTTATTTTACATCAATGCGCCAGTTCTCATAAAAGGTTTAATGTTTTGTTATTTCTTAAATGGTTTTATAATGTTTTTAATCACATTATTCTGGAAAATCAGCATACATACTTCAGGGATCACAGGACCTTTAACACTTCTCGTTTATGAATTTGGCATTATTTACGCTCCATTGCTTCTTATTGCAGTGCCTGTTGGATGGATGAGAATAAAATTGAAAAAGCATCTTCCTTCTCAGGTAATTGCCGGCGCTATCCTGACAATTATATTAACCTGGCTGCAAATCGTTTATATAATTGTTCCTTTCTTTTAATTAATTCATTATAAAATTTAGAAAAATAAAATCAAAAATTATTCAAAAAGTGAATTCTCAATGCCATCTGCCGTGAAATTTTCTAAGGTCTCGTCCATCTCTTTTTCCAGTTTAGAATCCAGTTGCTCATCAATTTCATTCAGGTTCTCGCTTTCAGGTGCTCCTATTGAGGGTATTGTATCTTCCAGTTCTAGCTGTTCCTCATCTGTGCATCCACTCAATAAAATTATGGATACCAAGAGTAAAACCACAAAGAATTTTTTTATCATTTTATTCACCTGAATTTATCTCGTCTGAGATTATACCTGAAGTTATAGAAACCGCATCTGTATTGTTTATTGATTCTGCTTTTGCCACAATAGGTTTATCAACTGCGCATCGTTCTGGATATTTATTACAGAAATTAACGCACACTCTCGACTCAGGATGTTTATTGCAGTACCCATCCAATTCTATTGCAATTCTCTTGCATGCATCAGGATGTTCCCTGCAATAATTTACGCACTTTAGATCATTATCCCTTCCAATGCAGAAATTAGCCAATGAAGCTGTTACTTTTTTACAAGCCACTGGATGAGCTTTACAATATTCTATGCATTTCTCATTAGTTGGCTCTCTTATGCACAAATCAGCCACATTTCTCGCAAGTCTTACGCAGGCTTTTGGATGTTCTTTACAATAGATTATACACTTTTCATTATCTGCATTATCTATGCAAAAGTCAGCAAGATTCTTCACTACTTTCAGACATTTATCCGGGTTTTTTGCGCAAAAACTCCTGCATCTTGAATTGTCCGGGTTCTTGAGACAATAATCAACAAGTTCTCTTCCGAGCTTAACGCAGATTTTTGCATCAGGATTTTCCTCGCAATATTTCGCTGTTCTCTTTACTGCGAATAATCTGCAATCTTCCATTTCAGGATTGTTCTCGCAATAGTTTTTTAGAGCATCCCTGCATCGGGTATCATCCAAATTGTTTCTGCAATAATTTCTGAATAATTGCTTACATCTTGAATCCTCGGGATTGTTCTCGCAGAATTCAGCCATCCTTTCCCTGCAATTTGTGTCATTTCCATTTGCTTTGCAGTACTCGGATATTTTATCTCTTAGTTCAACTGGTTTTATTTTCCTTGGAGCTTCAAGTATATAGAGGTGATATCCTTTATCATTTACTTCGAGTTTTCCAACCCATATTTCTGTTTTTCCTTTTATTACTGAGGAAACTGAGAAAAAACCTTCTTTGGTATCATTCTGGTAAAGACTTCCTGAAACACTTCCATCTTCATCTTTGGTAACATTTCTTATTCTATATTTTTCTTCGTCCAAAACCATTATTCCAACTCTTCTTTTTACTGTTTCGTCTGACAGACTTATTTTTGCAACAGCAATTCCTGCTTTAACAATCATGAAATCCATTGGGTCGTCAGGAGAAGTTGCCAGTCCCTTTCCAAGCATCATAAGCGTGTCTATTTTGGATTGAGTCTGCGCAAATGTTGGGGTTAAAATCATTGATAAAGTCACTGCAAACACTAAAAAAACGATTATTTGTTTCTGTTTCATATAATAATTTGGATATTGGTATATATAATAAAAATCTACATATCTTCCATTACAGGTTCATCTTCAATAAACTCAGAGGGCAATTCCATCTTCTTAAAATAATCAACCATTGATATGCAAGCAAATCTTTCAGTAGAATAATGAGTCCCGCCAAGAATATTTATTTTATGTTTTTTAGCAAATTCGTGCGACTTTTTGGAATGATCATTTTTTGCAGTAATGCCTGTAACCAAAACATTTATTTTGTTTTGCGCTACTTCTTCGATGGTCTCATCCAATCCACCGCCAGCAACAACTGCAACCATTTTTTCATTTATCTCGTTGTTTCCATAATTATACAGACTAACTTCGTGGTTAACTATTTCTTGAAATATGTTTTTTAAATCCTGAACTGTTGCGCAGTTGGTTTTTCCAAATACTCCGCATAAAGCGCCAAAATAAGGGGCAAATGCTTTTTCTGGTTTTATACCTAATGCTTTTGCCAAAGTTACGCTTGTTGAATGATTACCAAAATTATCTAAAGGAACATGGAGATTATAAATTGAAATTCTTTTATCTTTGAATTGTTGCAACAATTTTTTATCCATTTGATAAAAAACTTCAGGTGTTTTTCTTATATCCCAAATTGATGGATGATGAACAAAAAGCATTGCATCCTGAATTCCATCATCCAAAATCTTTTGCATAATTTTTTTTGACGGAAAAACCGCAGTATAAACTTTATTTATTTCTATTGCAAAATCGCAAACCAAACCCATTGACCTTTTCTTAAAATTCTCAGTAAGAAAATTGGCAACAGAATTCATATACTGCGCCCAATCATCACTCATTTCACGAGTGATAAAATCTCTTTCAAGATGTTGATATAATTGGATTGCTTCCATAATAAAACCAAACAAATTTGTTAATCTATGAAATTTATTTTATAACATCCTTCCCAACAAAAGCCCTCAAAACTTTTGGAACAATTATCGAACCATCCTCCTGCTGGTAATTTTCAAGAATGCAGGCGATTGTTCTCTCAGTTGCAATCGCTGTTGAATTTAAAGTGTGGACCAACTCTTTGTTTCCCCCATGCTTCCCGAATTTCACATTCAACTTTGCTGCCTGAAAACCCGTGCAGTTGGAGCATGAACCAAGTTCCCTATATTTTTTCTGGGCTGGAAACCACGCTTCCAAATCATATTTTTTTGCTGCATTATCATTTAATTCTCCGCTCGCAATATTCACAACTCTGTAAGGCAATTCCAAAGCCTGATAAATTTCTTCTGTGTTTTTTATCAATTCTTCAAAAAGTTCCCAGCTGTCTTTTGGGTTGGAAAAAATAAACTGTTCAATTTTATCAAATTGATGAACTCTGAAAATTCCTTTTGTATCTTTCCCATGACTGCCCGCTTCTTTCCTGAAACAAGTTGAATATCCCGCATATTTTAATGGTAACGTTTCTTCTTCCAGAACTTCTCCTGAATGAAGCGATGCAATTGACTGCTCGCTTGTCGCAATTAAATATGAATCCTCGCCCTCAAGTTTATAAAGAGTTTCCTCAAAATCCGCAAGTTCAGCAGCGGCTTTCATGTGTTTTTTGTTTATGAAAAAAGGCGTTAATATTGGGGTGAATCCTTTTTTAATAAGACTTTTAATCCCAAACTCAATTAGGGCAAGATTTAACAGAACCAAATCTCCTTTAAGAAAATAAGTTCTCGCTCCTGAAATTCTTGCAGCTCTTTCAAGTTCCGCAAATCTTTCAACAAGTTCAGCGTGCCCTTTCGGAGTAAACTCAAATTCAGTATGGTCCCCAAAAGTTCTGACGGTTACATTATCCTCTTCTGTTAAAGCAACAGGAACGCTTTTATCAAGAATATTTCCTATTTTGTATCTATGAATTTCCCTTTCCTCTTTTAAAAACTGAACCTCTCGCTCCAGTTTGGAAATTTCATCATCTGTTTTGCTCGCCTTAACTATTAAATCTTCTGTATCTTTTTTTTCTCTTTTTAATTTTCCAATTTCTTCTGAAATCTTGTTTTTTTCGTGTTTCAGTTTCTGGATTTCATCCAATTTTTCTCTCCATCTCTTATCAAAGTCAATTACTTTATCCACATAAGAAACGTCCTTAAATCTATTTTTTTCGCTTTTCTTTATTATTTCCGGAGTTTCCCTAAATAATTTAATGTTCAACATAATTAATTGATTTTAAAAATGATTTATAAAAATTTGAGGGTTAACTTAATATAATCCAAAGAAATTCAGATAAAACTCACTTACAATTAATTATACTTCCTCTTTAAATGCTCGTACAGTACATCCCTCCCAACAAGTGTATCAAATAATTTCTTTTCTGTTAACTTCTCATATAAATCCATATCCTGTTTATCATATTTTTCTCTTACAAAATAAGGCGTATCTGAATCAACATAAATTCTGCAAATATCATAACCTTCGAGATTGGGGGCATATTCTTCAATAATTTTGCCAAAATTTCTTTCAATAAATTCCCTCGCTGCAATCTCGTGTTTGCAATTTCCCGGAATCCTGCAAACATCCTTGCTATAAAGTGTATGTTTACAACCATGAGAATTATTTATTGGTCTTAAGAGATTTCCTGTTTGGTCTGGCTTATCAATTCTTTCCAGTTTAAACATCACATCATAACCCATAAATCTTCCGCTCTCTGAAGGAACTCTCAGTACAATATCCAAAGTGCTCCCGTTTTCGCAGTCTCCCCCAACCCATTTAACTTCGATTTCATTATTTTTAAGAAACTGTTCTGCTCTCGCAATATGCCAGGGGTCTCCAAATAATTCCACATCTTTTCTCTTGATTCCAAAATGTTTCCATGAATTATATAAATCTTTCCTCCACCTCACAGCTTTATCGTGTTTCATATATCTAAGGATAATTTGAGTCCACAGAATATAAGTTAATCCCAAACTCACCAAATATTATCTCAGGTCTCCCGAGAATTACTTCTTTTCCCTTAAAAACCAAGTTTGTTCCTTTCTCGCAGGATGTGTTTAACATATCTTTATAAGTCTTATCCAAAGAATGATAATTCGTAATCTCTGCGCCTGTTGGTCCCGCAACCACATACAATCTCCCATCATCCTCAAACAATATACCTTCAATTGATATATCTTGGTCTCGATAATTAGTGCTGAATCTATCCAATATTTTTTCTTTGTATTCTCCTAAATTATTTACCATAATTTAGTAAGTAAATTATTTTAAATATCCATCAAAAAGAGTTTATAAATAATTTTTAAGTTTATCCCGTCCACATTTCAGATCATCCGATAATCCTTGTTTATATTCAAAAGTATCCACAAATGCTGAATATGCCAATACTCCGCCAGCCAAAACAGTTGCTGGACCGGGAAATTGCCCTGCAATAAAATCTGCGCTTAATCCTAAACCACCTATACTAATAATTTCAATCCCTCTATTAAAAGCGTATCCCATAATTTAAATATTTTTTTAATAAAATTTAAAATTATCCGCAATTTTCTAAGAATCCTCTGATTTTTTCGGGTAATCCTGCTTGTAATCCTTTTTTGGGTCTTTTTTGTATTCTATAATCTGTTCCTTTGTGTATCCTTCTATATGACCTTTTAAAGTGTCTTTATGATTAAAATTTTCTAATCGCAGGTCTTTCACAGGTTTAATATTTTCTGAATACTCTTTATTGTTTTTTTCTTCTGAGGATTCGCCGGAATAATTATTCTGGGCTCCATTTGAATAATCACCCTCATATTTGTTATTTCCTGGGGGAACCTCAGAATTATTTTTAGATTCAACAGATTCAACTTCTCCGGAATAATCAGAAGTTTTCTTAATTAATTCTGTTGGATAATCTGCTACTGGTTTTAGTTCCTTGCATTTTTCCTGAAGGATATTTTCCTGTTTGCGTTTCGGAGCAATATTCCTAAACTGCAATTCCTGATTTTTAACTTTCTCCAAATCCACATCATCAATTGTAAACTCTCTGGGTTCAATTCCATCGTTTTCAGAGAAAACGCTTGCACTGTTCAAAGAATAAGTGTCTTCTTTCCCTAAAGAAGTGTTTGTAATCATAATATCAATTTCCTCGTGCGTTGCGATTCTGTTGCCTCTGAAAGTTCTTACAAAAGTATTTTCCATGGAATTAAAATAAACTGGTTTGTTTTCCGAAGGCGGGATATAAAATGCCAAAAGAATTTTTCGGTTCAGCCTGTAGCTCACGCATTTTATTTTTATTTTTTGATTGAACTCAGCTTCTTTCAACAATAAGGAGACGTCCTGTTTAAGTTCCTGTGGTTCAGAAACTCCAATAATTTCATAATTTCCCGGGGTTTTTTTAACCCCAAAAACAATCCAGCCTCCCGCAGTATTTGAAAAAGCGCTTAATGATTCCATGCTGTTTTTTAAACTATCTTTTTTTGTTTCCCTGACTTCAAAATCTTCCCATTCGAGGTCGTTCAGCAACCCAACAAATTCAGATTTATTCATATTATAAGCCTTAAGATTTACCGTTCAAGAATATCAAGATGAGCCTTAAGTTTAGTTTCCAGCTTATCAATACCTTTCCCCCCGCGACCGATTAATTTAGCAATTATTTTTTTATTAACATAAACCCTGAAATCAGTTCCTGAAGTATGTTCTATTACAGCATTTTTATCATACTTGCTGATTTCTTTTTTTATTTGCTTGATTTTTTTTTCCACTTCTTTTTCATCAAACTCTTCAATTGGAATAACAATGGTTTCGTCTCCGAAAGAATAAATTTCATACTCAAGTTTTCCGGTTTCAAATGACCTGATTTCCATTAAAGGTCTTGCAAGATCAGAATCCCTCATTCCTGTGGGAACCCTCACTATTAAATCCGTGGAATAAACTTCTTCTATTTTACCGTCCTTCACAAAAATTATTGTATCCACGATATTATGGAGCATCCCAAGTTCAACTTTGTTAACAAATCTCTGGATTGAATCAATTGGTTTGGAAGCATGAATCACCCCAACCATCCCAACGCCTGCAAGCCTTAAATCACTAAAAATCTTAAAGTCAAAAGAGGTTCTTATCTCATCGAAAATTGTGTAATCAGGTCTGACCAATAATAATATTTCCGCGGTCTTTGCGAATGATTTTGCCAACGGAGCGTACTGGGTTATTTTTTCATTTACCTGCAAATCCCTCGGCTGTTCCATTGTCTTTACAATCTTATCCTGCTTCTGATAAAATTCAGCAAGACTCGCGGCCAGAGTTGATTTGCCGCTTCCAGGAGGCCCAGAAATAAGAATTCCTCCGGCTTCGTCAGTTATTCTCTTTTTAAGTTTCTCTGAAAGTTCATAATCATCAATGCCCAATTTCGCTATTGGTCGCACAATTGTTATCTCCTCCGCGTCTGAAAATGGGGGTCTTGTAATTGAGATTCTCATATCCCTTATCTGCAAAACCATAGCCCCATATTCTTCAAACTCAACAAAAGCAAAATTCTTTCCTCTAATCTCTTTGAGTATGCTGGATGCAAGTTGCTCAAATTTTGACTTTGAAAGTTTTTCTTTCCCGACTTTTTTTAAGTCCCATTTTCCAGGGTGTCCCCTTTTTGCCAGAGGGACGCAATTCACTTTAAAATGCAGGGACATTGTATCTTTTGTGAGCAATTTTAAAAATTTAAGATCCGCTTTTTTATGCGGGGTTTTAATGAATTTTACTTTTACGCCAAAAACTTCCGCAACAAGCGCCTGCACAAAATCCCTTGTGTATAAAGTTGCTTTGTGTTTCTGAGCGAGTTCTCTTATTAATGCGTCAATTCTTCCTTTCTTTGCGAGTTTTATTTCGTCTATTGTCGGCTTCCTTCCCACAAATTCAAGTTTTACATTTCGTTTCCTTAATTCCTTAATTTCTTCCAAACCCAGAAAACCGATTTCTTTGCCTTTGTTTGCCTGAGCCTGAAGTTCATCAATAACAAATTCAGGAACAAGAACTTTTACTTTTTTCAGTTGTCCGTTGTCAATTAATTCAGTAAGTTTCTTTGATATTAATACTGAAGTATCTGGCACAATTAGCTCTTCTTTTCCAAAAACCATAATTTATCAGAAATTAAAAAGATAAGAAGAAATTCAGACAAATTAGAAAGGATAAATTAAAAAATAAGAAAAAAACTAAATATCATAAAACTCTGATACTGTATTATACACCAATTTGTCTCTAAAAAGATTGTCATTTTTTACAACTAAGACCTTATTTGTCTCTGGATCCTTATACCAAATATTATTTCTATCAAAACCTAAATATTCAAAAATAGCAAAATCTGTGCCAACACCGCAGGATTCAAATCCATCTAAAATATAGGAATCTCCTTTTTTTATCAAAAAATATGAAGGGGGAATATCTTTTCTCAGTTCTTTTAATTCTTCCCTATGAGGTTCGGGCAATTCTTTATTATCAAATAAAAAAATGTTTGAAGGCACATATGATGCCCCTAAAATGTTTGCGGATGATGGCAAAAAAGGAAATTTCTTGCTTCTGGAATAATAATTATTATAATTGTCCTTTAAAACTTCTCGTGTTTTACCAGTCAAGAGTTCATCTAAAAATTCATCTGTTTTTATGCCAAAAATACTCCTCCGGCTTTTTGGTGCTAAATTGTGCAGTTCCTGAATACCTTCGTCCCAGTTATATTCCTTCCATGTTCTTCCCGGTTCACAAACATCTAGCAACCTTTCCTTAAAACCTCTGTACCATTTACCCATAATAACAAAAACAATATATATTTAGATTATTGCTTTCAAAGAATATTATATTATGCACCTCAATATAAAAGAAGGAGAGTATCTTGTGGAGCTTGCAAGAAATTCAATTGCGCATTATCTTGAAAGTCTTCTCCCAATGACACCCCCAAAACCCGATTTTCCTGAACTGCTTGAAAAAAAAGGGGTCTTCTGCACAATTCTTAAACATCCTGGAGGAGATTTAAAGGGTTGTATTGGACTAATTGAATCTGACAAAAGCCTGATTAACGGGGTTATAGAAACAAGTTGTTCCGCAACCCAGGACCCAAGATTTATGCCTTTAACTGTAGAAGAACTGGATAAAATCGTAATTGAAATAACTGTGTTGAGCGACATGCAGAAAATTCTTGTTTACCATCCAAGGGATTACCTGAATGAAATTAAAATTGGGGAAGATGGGCTGTTTATTAAATACAAATACAACTCGGGGATTTTCCTTCCCCAAGTTCCTGTTAAGCAGGAATGGGATTTAAAAACTTATCTGTGCGAACTGTGTCTTAAAGCCAGTCTTGATGAAGATGCATGGATTATGAAGCCCGTGAGTTTGTATAAATTTCAGGCGCAGATATTCTCGGAGACTGAGCCGAGAGGCGGAGTTTTTGAGAAGAAATTAAACTTGAATTAATTTTTTATCAAATAGAACCAATAGATTACCTTATATTGAACTATCAATTATTTTCAAGTAATATTATGTTAGCGGATATTTCAGAAGCAATTAAAGAGATTAAAAGTAAGGACCATAAAAAAATCCTGATTCAAGTGCCTGAAGGTCTAAAAACAGAGGTTTCCCGCATTTCAGCCAAAATTGAGAAAGAATGCTGTGTTGATGTTTTTATAGCGGCTGAACCTTGTTACGGAGCCTGCGACTTGCCTCTTAAAGAAGCGGAAGTTTTGGGATGTGACATAATTATTCATTTTGGTCATTACGATTTTGGGGTTAAAACAAAGATTCCAGTGATTTATGTTCCTGTTGAGATTAAAGCAGAGATTTCAGAAGAACTGAAAAAAGAGATTGAAAAAATTGAAGAGAAAAAAATAGGTATTTATTCCTCAGAACCTTTCAGAAGACTTCTTGAGTATCTTGGAGATTATTTAGAGGATATTGGAAAAGAAGTTGTTGATAAGAAAATCATACTTGGGTGCTCGGAATTTGAACCTGCGGGGGAATTAAATCTGTTCATTGGGTCCGGGAAATTCCATCCTCTTGCGTTGAAAGGAAAAACTTATTTTTTGAACCTTGAGAGAAATAAACTTGAGGATTTAAGCAGGGAACTTATGAAAGAAGAGATGAAAAAAGCAGCAAGAATTTCAAAATTTGAGGACGCAAAAAAAGTTGGTATTCTTGTGTCAACCAAACCAGGGCAGTTTTACCAGGATTGCGAACAATTTGAAGACCGGCTGAGGGAACAGGGCAAAAAAACAAAGATTTTAATATTTGATATGATTACAAATGAGAAACTGATGGGGCTTGATTTTGATGTTTATGTGAATACCGCATGCCCAAGAATTCTGGATAATCCTTTTGATAAACCAGTTGTTAATTTAAGGGATTTGCCTTAATTAATTCAATTTATTTCTCTTCTTCTCCAGCAGGTCTTTTAAATCTACTTTCCATTTTTTTGTTCTGGGTTTAATGTGCTCCAGTTTCTTCTCAAATTCAGAATCCAGGTCGAAATTATACACATTTGCAAGCTCTAAGACGCAGATTAATACATCCGCAATTTCTGCCTTCAACTCTTTTATATCATCGGTTTCCTCGTAGATTTCTTTTTTCATAACTTCATTTGCAACTTCCCCAACTTCTTCTGTTAAAGCAACAAATGAAGCCAGTCTCGGGTGTTCTATTTCTCCGAGCAATTCCTTAATCTTCTGTTGAGCCTGATGAATTTCCATAATTTATTTGGATTTAAAAGGTATTTTATTTAAAGATTATATTTGTGGATGGAACTCCTGTTAATTATATTTTCCAATTATTCCCATTGCTCAATAACAACAAATATTTCTTTGGAATTATTGTAATTATTCGAGGTTAATAGCATTTTTGGGTTATTTTATTTATCACTCACATTAATTTTCTCGGGTCAATAATTTCCTTTATTTATCTTGATTCTCACATTGATTAATAAAATCCCTGATTTATTATTCTAACTCTCACATTGATTAATAATCTTCTTCGCTAATTACCCTAATCCCGTTCATTTTTAAAAGCGCTGAAGTAACTTTCTCTTTTGGTTTTTTGTCTAATTTCATGACTTCTTCAAATATTTTCATTATTCAAGTTTTTCTTTTAATTGCGGCACAATCTGTTTTTTTCTTGAGACTATATGTTCCGCAAACATCACATTATCTTCCAGACTGCCCTTAAATATTTCCTTTGCAAGATTAGTTTCTTCATCTCCCACCAGATACAAATAAGTATTTTCTTTGATAATATCCACGACACCGAAAAACAAATAATCCAAACCATCTTTTTGTTTTTTGATTTTTAATGCTTCGAGAATTTCCGCTTTCTTTTCATTAACAGTTTCCGGAGCCACAGTTTCCCACACTCCGATTCCAACCTTTGAGCTCCCCATTTCAAAAAACTTGTAATCTTTTTCAATTATTTCACTTGTTTCTATTCCTTCAAGACTGGATTTTGCTTTGAACATTTTCATTGAATAATATTCCAAATCCAGCTCCGCGATTTTATTTAATTCCTCAAGAATTGTTCTGTCTTCGTCTGTTGTGGTTGGGGAATTCAAAAATAATGTGTCTGAGATAATTGCTGATGCCATTAAACAAGCAACTTCCTGGGTTATTTCCAGATGTTTCTCTTTCAGGATTTTATACAATATTGTGCATGTGCATCCGAGAGGCTCAATTCTTGCGTAAACTGGTTTTGAAGATTTCAATCCACCTAAATTGTGGTGGTCTATAATCGCAAAAAGATTATTTTCATTTATCCCCTCAATAAGCTGTGTTTGTTCTGTGGTGTCAACCAAAACAACCTCCTTTTCCTCCTTAATTTCTTCCAGTAAATCAGGCAACTTGATTGTTGAGTCTGTTAAGTAATTCAAGATAAATTTTGTTTCATTATTCACTTCTCCTGCCCTCTTTGCGACTGCGTGACGTCCAAACAGGGAATCGCTGTAATGGGATACTATCATTGGAGAGATAATTGAATCTGTATCCGGGTTTTTATGCCCTATTACTATAAGTTCCATAATTTACCTATTTTTATTTATTCTCAAGGATTATGCGTCTTTTTGCAAAATAACCGCTTAATTAAAGGATTTTATGATACTTAAAGGTTTTCAGGTAAATTATATATGACAGATCAAATAAAAGGAGAAGTAAAATTCTTCAACGACTTCAAAGGCTTTGGATTCATTGCTGGAGAAGATGGAAAAGAGTACTTTGTGCACAGCACAGGTCTTAAAGAAGGAACAAAAATAAATGATGGAGACAAAGTTGTGTTCGAGATAGAACAGGGAGATAAAGGTCCAAAAGCAGTAAATGTAGAAAAGGACACTTCCGAATAATTCTAATTTTGTAAGTAAAACTTTGTTTTAAATTTGACAAATAGAATTGAAATAGTTTATTTTTTAAGTTGGTTTTGAAATTCAAGATAAGAGTAGATTACCGTATACAGGGCAATTAAGATTGCGGGAACTATTATGAAATAGATTGCCTTATCTGGGAAGAATAGCCCTATAAACGCAATTATGCCGAACTCATTATAAAAAATCAGGGTTCAATTAAACCCGTGCATCTCCAGTTTATTTCCGCTTCTTTTGATACTACATAAACAACACATGCAGGGTTACATCCTTCTCTTTCAATATTCAAATCAATCCACCAACTCCCTGTATCTTCATTGCACATATAAGTGTCTTTAAGTCTATCCCCGCATTCACTATTGACTGCTATTTCTTTAGCTTCAGAAAGAGATAATCCCTGATTCATATCTTCAGGAATAGACAATCCTTCTTTCTCTCTAAGATAACAATATTCTTCTTGTTGAGGATAAAAATAAACTCCTAAAGCAATTAATGAAACAAAAACGACAATTCCAACAATTAAACTATTTTTCATAAGATTATATTAATTCCTCCTTTAATAACCTGATTATTTTCACGAATTGGATTTAACCCGCAATTTAAAGAAGTTTTTGGAGTGAAAACAAGTTTCTATGGAGGTAAATTCCCTGAATTATTTTCTGTCTCTTTAATTGCAGTATCTATTGAAAATAAATTTTGGGTTATTCGGTCAATTTTCTTTATAATACTCGAATTTCTTCTTGAATTCTTCTTTTGGGTTGATGTTGAGGGATTTTAGGTTTTGTTTTAATTCCTCAAGAATTTTCATTGTGTGTTTTTCTTCGGTGGAACACATTTTCTCCAGTTCAATTATATAACCGTATCCTTTTGTGAAATCCAGACACACTTTGGTTTTATTCCACTCAAATTCATATCTTTTTCTGAACCATTTTATTTCCACATTATATCCCAAACCAACAAACAGGTTTTCAAGATTTTCAAATTCATCCCTGCTGAATTTTATTTCAAATTCATCCCTGCATTCATCATGGAAGTTGCCTTTCTTCATCCAGATTTTTGAATAAAAATTGTTTTTCTGTATTCTCAAATCCTCTTTGGAATCAAAATAAAATGTTTCCTGATAATCCTCTTTAATCAGTTTGGTATTTTTTCTGAAAAAGTTTAAGAGTTTTTCATATTGTTCCTTTGAGATGAAGCTTCTTATTTCCAGTTCTTGGTTCATAATTAATCAAGAGGGTTTGATTTATTTGGGGATTGTGATTAGAATTTAAAATAAGATAATCTTATACAAAGTAATCATGATGTGATCTGTGATAAAATGGATTGTCTAATTAGGAAAATACTTCTTTGAACTTAATTATCCCGTTAATCTAAGTAACTTCAGCCTATTTTGTGCGTTTTTGTCCATATTTTTTCATTACTCAAAGTACAAAAGGTTCTTATCCCTATTAACCAATTTTTTACATTTTAAGAAAACGTCTGTGTCCGCATAATTTTAGATTTGAGATAAAATAATAAATATCTACAAAACAGAATATATATAGAAAAAAATCCTATTATGACTTCAAGAACTAAAATACATAACTAAATATAGTAAGTATATAAAGTTTTTTAGTATAATAAATTATAAGGTGATATGAATGCCAAGAATTGTTAACTATCCAAAAACATCATTCAGGTCTGCTATGGATCTAGCGGTCGTTGTGGATAAATTAGGTGGAGATTGCAATAAAGAAACCTGTGCTTCACAATTAGGGAAAAAACTTAGTGGAGGTTTTGTAGATAGGATTACCGCTACTAAAAAATTCGGTTTAATTAATGTCAAGAAAGGAACTTTATCAATATCTCCATTATATAAAGATTATAAATTGGCATATAATGATCAAGAAAAAAAAATACAATTGAAAAAAGCATTTTTCAAAGCACCTTTGTTTCAAGAGATATTTGATAAATATAAAAATTCAGAATTACCTATTAAAATACTAGATAAAGTTTTAATCAAAGAATTTGAGGTAGATGAAAGATATGCGTCTAGAGTTGGGAAATTCTTTATCGAAGGTGCAAAAATGATAGGTATACTTAATCAAGATAACACATTCAACCACGAACCCAAAGAATGTTCAAAAGAAGAACAATCTAAACTTATTAATAATCTAGAAAAAAACTTAGAGTCCGATCAAACCCTTCCAAAAATAGACCTAAAAACAACATCAGAGAATTATTTTATTCATATTAGAGGACCAAATATCAACCAAACAATTGAAATTATGGAAAAAGACCATTTAACCTTAGTTGATGCAACTCTCAGCCTTATCAAAAAAAAATTATCAAAAAAAGATGAATAAAATGACAAAAATTCTAAATCCTCCAATTAAATTAACAGCAGAAATTATAATTTATGTCTATGAATGCACAAAGAGAAAAAAGGTTTGTAACGAAAAAGAAATTAGATTATTTGTTAACAAAACAGATTCTTATATCACCAAATCTTTGGATTTCTTAAAAGAAAAAGAAATTATTATATCCAAAAATGAAGGATTTATTTTAAAAAAAGAATTAATGCAAAAGTTGAGTGGTCAAATCAGTGGTGCAGAACAGATAATTAAAAGTTTTTTGATTAAAGATAAAAAATTTATAGAATATTCTTATTTTATTTCTGTTGGCCAAAATCCTGACAAAAGTGCAAAGATACTAAAATCTATATATAATTTAGATCAGAACGAAAAAATAATTATTAAGATTTTTAATGAATGGATTACTTATCTCAAAATAGACATAAAACAAAAAATTTCAAAGAACGAAACAGTATATGCACTTGAGAAATCTATAGATAATAAATTACTCGCAAATAAATTTTTAAGAGAAGAGTTTGGAGAATTATTCAGTAAGATTTCTGAAGATGTCTTGGATGATTTAGCAACGGCAATAACCAAATTAAATAAGAAAAATGAAGAAGCAATTAATGATGCAGGAAGAGCTTTAGAAGATTTCCTTAGAATTGATTTAGCAAATAATATAAACCTAAAAAAATGCTCAGGAATAGTCCAAATTTCAAATGAATTAAATAAATATGAAGAATTCCCAACCAAATTAAATAATATTTCATCGGCACTTGGAAATATTCGTTCTATGGGAAAAGCACACGGAGTTGATGCAAAATTAAAAGAAAGATGGACCATCAAAACAGATTCGACCATGGCTTATATTCTTCTTATCCTTTCTATTATCAAGAGTTATTTAAATTACAAAGAACATAAATATACTGTTTTTTAAGAGATTTTTATACTACATCTAAAAACCGAAACTCCTTTGCAACATTTAAAATTGTAGTATGATTTATTTATATTAAAACAAATAGAGATTTATCATGCCAAAGAGATTTAATCTCGAATTTAATAAAAAGAATCCTTTTTTATTGAAAAAGAAATTAAATAATAGGACTTGGGATATTATCTATGAAAATTGTGGGTATGATGTAAAAAAGAGCACATTTAAAGATTACTACAAATTACTTGAGATTACCACGGAAAATAGAGATTTAATTAATTGGGTGTTTTTAGTTTGTGTTGCCGACATTCCAAATATGACAAAAAAACTGGATTCTAATCTGGTATTATTTATTCAGTCTCTTTTCAATAGACTGTTAAAGACTTCTAAAGTTATACAAGACCTAATTATCCAAGGTAGTTATATAGAAGCAAATTCTTTACTGAGGTCTAATTTTGAGAGGGGGGTACAACTCGAGTATTTTTTAGGTGAACCTGAAAAATTAAAAGATTATCTCAAAGCACGTAGTAATGGTAATAAAAAGAAATTGGCAAGATATTCCCTATTCAACTTAGTTAAACATATTAAAAAGGATTACAATGACTATAAATATCTTTGTCAATTTGTACATCCTTACTTCCATAAAGAAGATGTGATTGATATTGAAGGAAAAACATTTGTATGGACAAAAGCTTATAATGAATATAATTATCGGGAGTTTATGTGGACTATTTGTTTCAGTAACAATATTCTACTAGAAGTTTTCCTTAAAATATTTGAATTTATGAAAGCCTTTGTCCCACAAAAAGAATTGGAAGATGAGAATCTAAAGCACGTTTTTGATAATACTAAAAAATTACTTTTTATTAGTTTAACTGCTCAAGAGAATAGAGAACCAAAAAATTGGACGAGTGGAAATATTACGAATTCCTAATTTTCATCCAATATCTTTCGAACATCATTTGTTATTAAAAACACAACCCCTCAACATCATATCCAACAGTTTCTTCCGCAATCTCTCGAAGAATTCCCGGGGGTATTATTTCAATAGGCCCATCATATCTATCAGAAATTGGATTTACCACAATCCTCTCCTCAATTTGACCATCAAAAATGTAAGCCTCCCACCCAAAACTTTCATAAAATTGTTTAATGGTTTTTGCGGCATCCCGAACCTGATAATCTCCTTCTATTTGAACAACATCCAAATCAGGCAAACACAATTCTTCTTTTGATTCCGGATTGAAAAGATAACTTGATGATTTAAAATTCTCATAAACATCCCCAACCCTTGTCATTGGTTGTTGCGCAAACAAATTTAATAATAAATTTCTACTGCCTTTTTTCCCAATGCAAAATTCATAATCAGGAGTTTCAACAAAAGGCAGGTATTTTTCATCAAAAGAGATTAGTTTATCATAGTCATCAATAGCCATTTTAGTGTACTCTCTGGCAATATCCAGTTCTAATTTCCCCGCATAAACCTGCCGGGGATTGCAAAATACAATTAATTCAGACATAATCTTTACCACTAAAAATAAATTTATAATACCCGATTGAAGCAGAGCCTCAGAATATTTAGAAAATAAACTCAACCAAACCGCCCATCAAGATAATCTTTTGTTAATTTGTTTTTCGGGTGAGTAAACATATTTTCTGTTTTTGAATATTCAATAATTTTTCCATTCAGCAAATAGCAGGAATAATCCGAGATTCTTTTTGCCTGCTGCATATTGTGCGTAACAATAATAATGGTTTTTTCGCGTTTTATTTTTTTTAATAAAACTTCTATTTTTGCTGTGGCAATTGGATCCAAAGATGAGCAGGGTTCATCAAGCAAAACAACCTCGGGGTCATTTGCCAAAGTCCTTGCAATGCACAATCTTTGTTGCTGACCCCCGGAAAGTCCAAAAGCTGAACGACTTAAACAGTCTTTGACTTCATTCCACAAATCCGCTTTCTCCAAACTTTTTTTAACAATCCGGGCAATCTCATTTTTATCCTTCATATTTTGTATTCTCAAACCATACGCAACATTCTCAAATATAGACATGGGAAAAGGATTTGGCTTTTGAAACACCATCCCGATTTTTTTCCTTAGTTCAATA
The DNA here is from genome assembly GCA_030600555.1 of Candidatus Aenigmatarchaeota archaeon. Lineage (GTDB taxonomy): Archaea > Aenigmatarchaeota > Aenigmatarchaeia > QMZS01 > QMZS01 > QMZS01. Next base: position 55,942 of record JAUVLW010000001.1, on the reverse strand, counting down.
ACATCCGCATTTTTTCCGTAAATATCTTCATTATTGTAGATTATCCTGCCGTCAATTTTCGCAGTTGGAACTAAATCATTCATCCTGTTGATGCACCGAATCAATGTGGATTTTCCGCATCCCGAAGGACCAATCAACGCGGTAATCTTTTTTGAATAAAACTTTAGATTAACCTCAGACAAAATCTGTTTACTGCCATACCAAAAACCCATATCTTTAAACCCTATCTTTACTTTCTCTTTCATATTACCACGCCTTTTTCTTCCTCAAATTATATCTTAATGCAAATACCCCCAAGTTCAGCATAAATATTAAAGCAACCAATACCAGAGCAGTTCCCATAGCATATTCTCTCGCATAAGGACTGGAATGCTGGGTTGCCAGAATATATAAATGATAAGGCATTGCCATAAATTTATCAAAAGGAGAATTTGGCAAATGAGCTATGAAAAATGTGGCTCCGACCATGATAATTGGAGCGGTTTCTCCCATAGCTCTGGATAAACCCAGTATTGCTCCGGTCATTATTCCGCTAAAAGAATGGGGCAGAACATTGGTTTTTATAGTCTGCCATTTTGTGGCTCCCAATGCATAGCTTCCTTCTCTGAATGAATTAGGAACTGCTTTAAGAGACTCTTCGCTTGCGGTTATTATCCACGGCAGGGTCATGCATCCGAGGGTCAATGATGCGGCAATCAATGAGCCACCGAGCTTCAGGAACAGGGCAAAAAAAGCCAGACCAAAAATTCCATAAACTATTGACGGCACGCCCGCAAGATTTCTTATTGCGAGTTTAATTGTCCGCGTAAGAAGATTTTCTTTCGCATACTCATTCAAATAAATAGCGGTGCAAATACCGAGGGGTATTGATACAACAGAAACTCCGATTGCCAGAAAAAAGGTTCCCATAATTGCGGGGAGAATTCCTCCCTGAGTAATCTCCCGGTGAGACCACATACTTGTAAGAAATTTAATATCCACAACTCCCGCTCCCTCACAAAAAATAAACAGCAGCACAAATAATAAAATTGCGACTGATAAAACTGTGGCTGACTTGAAAAGCGTAAAATATATTGCCTGTTTTGATTGTTCACTTACCATCTGTATTTCCTCACATGTTTTTCTACAATAATGTCCGAAATGAAATTTACAATAAAAGTCATGACAAATAACACAAGCCCGATAGCGAAAAGAGCATCATAATGAAGGCTTCCGGTCACAACCTCTTTTATTTCTATTGCAATATTGGCGGTCATTGGTCTTACTGGACTAAAAAATGAGGTGGGCATTGCTATTGAATTGCCCGCCACCATCAGGACCACCATTGTTTCTCCAATCGCCCTTCCCAACCCAAGCATTACAGCTGCCACAATTCCGGACAAAGCAGCCGGGAGCAAAGTCATCCTTATCATTTGCCATTTTGTCGCCCCCAATGCGAGACTGGCTTCCCTAAATTCATTTGGCAGTGAAGTCAAAACATCTTCTGAGATGCTGATTATTGTGGGCAACACCATCACCCCGACTATAACTGAAGAAGTAAACGCATTAAGTCCATGGCTCAACCCAAAAACATTGGCAATCAACGGCGAAAGAAATAATATGCCAATTAAACCCAGCACAACCGACGGGATGCCCGCAATCATTTCTATGGCCGGCTTTAACAATTCTCTTGTTCTTGAGCCCGCAATTTCAGATAAATAAACAGCGCCCGCCAGTCCCAAGGGTATTGACATAACCAAAGAGCCAAACGCTATCATTAAAGTTCCGATTATCAAACTCAAAATGCCCCATTTTGGTGTTCCATATGCATCCGGGTTCCATTGCTCACCCAAAAAAAAGTCTGTTGGAGTTATCTTTGCAAAAGTATGTATTCCCGTAACAAAAAGAAAAACAAAGATTCCAATCAATATCAATAAGGTCAGGATTCCCGTTGTTGAAAAAAACAGTTCAATTAATTTTTCTTTTGTATTCTTGTAATTGAACATATTATTTGCAACCTAAATCTTATTCCACAACTCTTTATTGTGGTTCCTGTCTTCTGAAGTTATTGGAACAAATCCCGCTTTTTTTACAATCTCCTGCCCTTCAGCATTCAACTCAAATTTTAAAAAGTTGTAAACCCCGGAATTTTTAATTGGTTTTTCTGCCAGATACTGAAGCAATGGTCTGGAAATCGGATATAAGGAATGCTTTGATTCATCCAAAGGAGAAACATACTGGGAATTTTTATCCTTTGCTATTTCCACTATTTTTATGCCTCCAACAGGATTGCCATTCTCGTCCGCAATATAACCAAGCCCAACATATCCTATCCCTTCTTTATCCTGTTTAACCGCATCCACAATTGCCTGATTTCCTTCCAGATTCATCATATGAGGAGAATAATCTCCTTCCACAACTTTTTTCATAAAATATGAATATGTTCCTGAAGTGCTCTGCCTTCCGTAGAGAGTAATTTTCTGATTATTTCCCCCAACTTCATTCCAATTAGTAATCTCTCCTTTGTAAATTTTGCTTATCTGTCCTAGAGTCAACTCCGACACAGGATTGTTCTTGCTTACAATTACTGACAACATATCTCTTGCAATTATAAACTCCCATGGATTTATTCCTCTTCCCTTTGCCTGTTCCAATTCTTCTTCTTTAATTTTTCTGGAAGCATCCGCAATATCAATTTCGCCATTAATCAACGCGGCAATGCCTGTTCCAGAACCTCCGCCTGTTACAGATATTTTTGCATCAGGTTTATTTTCAATATAAGCTTCAGCCATATTTGAAACCAACTGCAATAAAGTATCCGAACCTTTTATCTCAATGTTCTCAACAATTTTTACATGATCTCCCGTAATCTTATTTTCAGTGGTGCACCCGGACACTAAAATAATCAATAATAATGCGCCCGCTAAATAAACACCGTTCAATTTTTTATTATCTCCCATAATTCACCCAATCTATTGCTTCTGCAACTTTAATTTCCATATACTCATATGGTAGGATAATATATATAGTTATCCTATATAAACTATATAGTTACATAAATATTTATATAGTTACTTTTCTTTTACAATTATGCACAGGAGAAAAATACAATTGATTGCGGGCAGCACTTATTCCATTTCATTGCCAAAGGAATGGGTTAAAAAGAATAAATTAAAAGAAAAAGATGAACTATTGATTTATGAAAAAGATAACCAAACATTGCTCTTGTCTTCTCATTTAATCAAAAGAAAAAAAATGGATGAGATTTCCCTGAATATTGATGAATACCTCAATAATATCGACCAGATTGTATTTGTATTATATTACCTTGGAATTGAAAATATCAATCTATATTCCAAAAAAGAGTTGACAAAAGAAGTCAAAACAAAAATCAGAAAAACTCTGGCGCATATGAGCGGGACTGAAATAACCTATGAAGACAATAAAAAGATTACCCTAAAAATACTGCTGGACGAATCAAAAGTCACCATTTACCAAATATTTTACCGGATAAATACCATACTTGAATTATCTCTTTCAAACATTTTAAATGAAATAGATATTGAAGAAATAAGAATAAATGAAAATGAAATTGACAGATTATATCATCTGGGGACAAAACTTATTTCATTATCGCTTACAGATTCAAAGATTCTGCATTCATCAAAAATAAAAAATACATCGTTGATTCCTTCATATTTTTTGATAAGCAAGAAATTAGAGAATATTGGAGATGATCTTTACAGACTCGGAGAATATTTAAATAAACATGAAACCTGTTTTGAAAACAAAAAAGAAATTTTAACATTTATTAAATATAAACTTAACGGAACTATAAGTCATCTCATCCATAAAACATCTAAAATTTTTGAAAAGACAAAAGATAGTGACTTCAAAAAAATAAATAATCTTATCTCGCAGATTAATAATAAAACCATCCAAAATTATCTGGATGACATAACAAGATATATTGAAGATATTGAGGGGGAAACAATCAACATATCCTTTTACAAACAACTGCTTAAACCATCTTCCCGCGCATAATTTATTTTTTATGCTGGAAGGTAAAAATTGTCTGCTTGAAAAATAAGTGGGTTCATCAACCCACAACTAAATTAATATGTCAAAAATATTATGCCAACACTAAAACAAGAACTCCAATCCCTAAAAAACCCGGAGAAAGCAAAAGTTTATCTAAGATTTTTTAAAACTGGAAAAGGCGAGTATGGAGAAGGAGATACTTTTCTTGGAATCATTGTTCCCGAGCAAAGAAAGATTGCAAAGAAATATATCAACTTATCCCTTGAAGAATTGCAGGAATTATTATCAACAAACATCCACGAATACAGGGCATGTTCCTTATTTATACTCATTGACAAATACAGGAAATCAGATGAAACCGAAAAGAAAAAAATATTTGACTTTTACCTGAAGAACACAACCAATATCAATAACTGGGATTTGGTTGATATCTCAGCCCCCCATATTATTGGAAACTACCTCCTAAACAAAGACAGAAAAATTCTATACAAACTCGCCAACTCAAAAAACCTGTGGGAAAAAAGAATTTCAATAATCTCAACACATACATTCATAAAAAACAACGAATTTGAAGATACCCTAAAAATATCAGAAATTCTCCTAAACGACAACCACGATTTAATCCACAAAGCGGTTGGGTGGATGCTGAGAGAAATCGGAAAAAGAGACCAAAAAACAGAGGAAACTTTCCTTGAAAAATACCATAAAACCATGCCAAGGACAATGTTGCGGTATTCAATTGAAAAATTTGATGAAACTAAGAGAAAATATTACCTTAATAAATGATTATTTTATTACTTTATGGGTATAGAAAAATTAGTGAAAGAATATTGCACAGAAGGGTTAATTCCCAGAGAAATTTATAACAGACTTTTAGAGAAAAATATATCCTGTTCACTAAATACTATTAGAGCTTATCACAGAGCTTATAATGGGGGATTTCCAAGTTATGGCGCCTATCTCGAGCATCTTGAAATAAAAAGAAGATTTATAAGTAAATCTGAGTTTGATAAGAATAGTAAAAGATATAAAGAACCTGCTGAAATGCAGGAGGATTTTGAGAAACATTCAAATGTATTCAGAGATATTGAAGAATATGAACTCTACACAGGAGATGATAATTTTAGAATTATTTATCATTCAAACAAAATAAATGACAATAATCCTTTTATGGATATATATGCCTTTGGAGATTTGATAGATGGACCAGAAGATAATGAATACGTACGAAGAGGTATTGAAATTCTTACAGAATTAGAAAGAATATAATTGAATTTTATTCAAAAAACCAGTTGTTCCTTTAAAAACTTATGGGTTTTAATTTTATGGAAGAATTACATTTAGCTGGTAGCTTGTTTGACCTAGGAAAATCACCAGAACAGATTTATTCCAATTTTCAAAACAGGGGTTTTGGAGTACCTGAAGAAATACTTGAAGCGTATGAACTTTACCATAAAACAAACGGTGTTACAGAAGATGATTTTACTGTAGCTCTTCATCAGGTCCATACAGAAAATTCCGCACCTTATAAAGATTTTACAGAACACCTACAATATCTTGGAGACCCTTATTTTACTGAAATATTGACCTCCAAAAACCCAACAAAAATAAGTGAAGAAAATCCATTTATCTCTGCAAATAATTTGAGAAGAAAAGATTATGAATTGGGCACAGAAAAAACAAATGATGATTCAGGAAATACACGCTATTATTCTTACCAACCAAGAAATATTGATGATATAATAAAACAAGATCTGGAAAGGCGTGAAACACCTGCTTATATTGAAAGAGGTGTCAAAATTCTTGAAAAATTAGGGAAATTATAAACCAAACTATTATTTCTTAGTTCATACAACTTTTAAGAAATTCCAACTCAGATAACTATCAAATACACCCCAATAAGCATAACCAGACAGGCAATACCTTTTTTCAATAAATCTTTTTCATGGAACACTTTACCTCCGATTATTGTTGAAAAAAGAGTTCCTAATTTTTTAATTGGTATTACCAGACTTACATATGCCATTGATACTGCCTGCAACTGCAGAAGTCTATAAGATACAGTAAATACAGCAACAAGGAATATCCATTTCCCGGCTCTATTAATCCCGTTTTTTATTCCAGAGACCCCATTATGAAATAGACTTATCATCACAATAAAATTTATTGCTATAAAAAATTGCAGGGTTGCCAGATAAGTAACAGGAGTCATAAACCCAAGGGAATACTTATCAATTATTGAACTTAAACCATAGAGAAAAAAAGAAATAACAATATAAAAAATATATTTTGAAGTCGTAAACTCTTTCATTGTTTTTGAAAAAGTTTTCATGCCATTTTTTGATTCTAACAGATAAGCGCCAATCATGAGGATCACAATACCAAATATTTGAATCAAAGTAAGTTTTTCACCTAAAAGTACAAATGCCAATACAGCCACTACAGCAGGACTGAAATTAAGTAATGGGGATACCCTTGAAATATCCATATGTCTCATGCTTTTCGCAATTAACAGAAAAGCAATACTTCCAAGAAGCGAGGCGCAATAAATTAAAATAAGCAAATCTATTGAGTTATAAAATATGCTAAAATCCGCAAAGACCAATAAAGGGATGGATAATATAAAGTTGAATATTGCAAGAACTGTGGAGAATTCCATTGCATGCTCTTTGATTAATGTTCTTTTTTCGGTTATGGCGGCAAGTGAAACCACAAAAGCGCAGGCAAAAGCAAATACATACCACTCCATAAAATAGATTATTTATAATGGAGTTATCCAAAATTAATTCATTTTTAAGTTTGTCTAAAACTAATCCCTGCAATTAAGAATAATGCAAAAATTACATATTATCCATTAAGAACTAAATAGTATATGGTAGATTCGCCATTGTCGATTTTATTCCAGATTTTTTATGTAATCTTATCAAACACAGTCTCAACAATTGTCTCAGTATTCTCATTATTCATACAACTCATCAACTCCCTTATTTATGGAATTACTGTTGGAGGTCCATCCGGGGTTATCCTTGCATTCCTTGTATTAACCCCTTTAGTATATTTTCTCAGCAAGTTTGCGGTTGGAAGCGCAAGAATTGCATTAATTGCCCTGCTCACGCTATTCATATTCTTCTTATTTTTCTCAATGTTTGTCTGAAGGTAAAGTTCGGTTAAGTTTTTCAAGCATATTTTTATCAAAAGAATAATCAACAAGATGCAATGACGAAGCATGATGTGAATAACAACCCCAGGGAATTTTCTTCCCGGTCTCCTGTTCAATATTCTGCAATATAAAATTCCCCATAGCTAAAGACCCGTGGACATTTGCGGGAAAAGCAAACCAGTCATGGGCTCTCAAATAAGCCGATGGCATAAACAACCAATCATATTTCAAATCTGTTTCTTTCTCCACGCTCAAAGAAGGAACTAAAAACCTGCGAGTAATTCCATCCTTATTATATTCCCTATAATAAGTTTTCCTGAAAAACGGAACAAACATGCAATAACATGGATTATGCATTTTTCTTGGGTCAATTGGTTTTAAATCATCCGCAACGTGCAACTGCAGGTAAGGTCTGTAAGTCCCGGTAATATTATCCTTAACAATAATCGAACATGCTTTGGTAATTGCCAGCAACTGATTAAAACTTTGTTTTTGAACACTTTCCAAATCATGATAAAAATTTAGGATTGATTTAAAATTAGGAACTTTTTCATAATGTTTTTCCTGGAAAGATTTCACCAATTTAATAATTCCTCCCCTCTCTTCTTTTTTGCAGGAATCCATTCCCTTTGCGGTAATCCTCGTTCCGTAAGAATAAGATAAATATTTCATGTCCGGAATTGAAGGAACTGTCTTCTCAAGATTTTCATCAAACACAACATTGCTCCAGGGAACTAAGTAATTCCACACACCATAAGCTTTCAAATATTGTTTCATTTTTTCATCAGAATCAACCCATTCCACAGGTTTGTAATTTTTTGGGTAAAGACCCTGCTCAAGATTTTCCACAACAATTGTTGTTGCGATTACATCCAGACCCATCCTATTGCTCTCCTGTTTTACCCACACCCCCGCTCTTTTTAAAAAGTCAACAAGTATTTTGTGGGCTTCCTCAACAGTGGAAGCGTAAACCGTGGTTCCTGTTGTTGAAAATGCTTCGTAAGGAAGGGACTGCAAATCCACTAAAGAATAAGATAAGACCATGGGTTCTTTGCTCACAGCACCTTTATCAAATAAGATGTGAGTGATTTTCTTAGGGTCCTCAATTTGTTTAAAGAGAGATGAAGGTTTTTCTTCATAGGTCAATTCATAAGCATTAATCGGTTCCTGCAAACAAAGCCTAATTATTAAAGTTATCAGGGTGGAATCAAAAACCCCAATCAAATCTATAACTTCCAGCTGTTCCCTAAATCTATTTATTGCTTCCAGACTCAGGTTTGGGAGATAAGGGAAAGAAGGGCACTTTGAGCCTATTACCTTTCTGTTTTCATCAACCCCGTTCAGTATTAAATTTTCAATTAAATCACCGGTTAAATGCCCGGAATCTCTTCCCGCAAGAATTAAAAACCTTATGTTTGGGTTTGAGATTGTGTTTGTTATCAGGAGTTCAACTCCTCTCGGGGTTAAACAAGGTCCTGTTGCGCAAACTCCCGCATAAATTGCATGTTCCTGCAATTCCCTGTCCTGAGAAGGGCAGATTAACATAACCGGATTTGCAACATCCCCAATATCATAGGTTCCCGCATTCTGAGGCCATTTTATTTCTTCCATTAATTTGTCTCTTGGGTATTTTACCAGTTTTTGGGGCTTTTTGGGGGTTCTTTTAAACTCAAATTTTCTCTCATCAACAATTATTGAAAAATAATCGGGCAATTCACCCAAATCCTTGCCAGAACCGAGGAATTCCTGCAATTTTTTTAGATTCATATATAATACCCCAAATAATATTGAAATATCAGTAATTAGATAACTATTTAATTTTTATTCTTAATTATGGCAGAATTTATTTACAAGGGGAAAAAGCCAAAAGAACTCTCAAGAGAAGAATTTGTAGAGTTATTACCCTCTGAAATAAGAAGGAAATTTAAGAGAGGGCTTACAGAAGAAGAAAATAGAGTATTAGCCGCAATAGACAAGTTTAAAGAGCAGAAAGGGCGAAAATTTATTAAAACCCATTGTAGAGATATGATAATTTTACCTGAAATGATAGGACACAAAATCGGGATTCATAATGGAAAAGAATTTGTCGCAGTTGATATTACTGAAGAACTTGTGGGACGCAGGTTTGGTGAATTCGCATTAACAAGAAAATCACTTCATCATGGTTCTGCTGGTATAGGCGCTTCAAAGGGGACAAAGTTTAGCGCATCCAAGAAATAATTATGTATAGTAGAAAAGTTGAGGGGGATAATGTGGCAAAAGCATACTCAAATAACCTGAGAATATCGGTTAAAAACGCTAAACCAGTGTGCAAATCAGTAAGAGGTCTTGGTTTGCCTGTGGCAAAACAGTTCCTTGAAGATGTTTTGAAATCAAAAAGGAGTATTGAGGGTCGATATTATCCTAAAACAACCAAGGAAGTCCTAAATATTATTTTATCCGCTGAAAAGAATGCGGAGTTTAAGAATCTTGATACTGAAAACATGTACATTCTGCACATAGCGCCTTTGGAAGGAACTCATATGCACAGGAGAAGGCACAAAAGGAATATAGGTTCAAGGATAAAAGCAGCTCATCTTGAAATAATTCTTAAGGAAAAAACCGGGAAAAAAGTAGTTGAATCCAAAACAAAGATTGAAACAGAAGTTAAAGACAAAATAAAAAAAGATTTAAAAACACAGATAACCAAAGAACTTGAAACAAAAATGAAAACCCAGATTGAAGAAGCAAAAAAGACTGAGACAAAAGTTCCTGTGGCAGAGAAAACCAAAGTTGAGGAAAAAATAGAAACAAAACCTATTGCTAAAAAACCTAAAACTGAAGAAAAAAAGGTTGAGAAAACCGAAAGCAAAAAAGAAGAATCAAAAGAGAAAAAGATTGAGTCAAAATCTGAAGAAAAAGTTGAAGTAAAAAAAACTGAAGAATCAAAAAAAGAAACTGAAGTAAAACCTGAGATAAAAAAATAAAAACAACCAATTTGAACTATATTTAATTTAATCTAATAGTATAATGTTCGGAGGCGTATTTGAGATAATTAGTTTTGTGCTTTTTATTGCATTCATGTTCTTGTTTCCAAGAATAATGCTATACCAGATTCTTACATTATTGAATGCCAAAGCCGCAAGTTACGAGGAAATGACTACAAAAGCGCAGAAATTAATACTTAAAAAAATAGATAAAAAAACAAAACTCACAAACAAACAACTAAAAGCTAGTATTGACCGGATAATGGAAACTTTTGTTGTTGAGCCTGATTCCATAGATCCAAATGGGATTGCAAAGAAAGTCAGATATATCACAAACAGGCACGACAAAAAATTAGATTTATTTGTTGAAGATATCACAGAAGGATTTTCAAAAGAATACCAAAGAAACTTAGCCGCAAGCATAACGCACACAATCGGTTTATACCAGATAACAAAGATTATTAAACATTTTATTGAACTTATAAAACAAACAAAAAATTTCCAGATAGGGATGATACTGCAAATGCAATTACCTTTTATTGACAAACAGATGAAAGCATTGTATAGCTCTATCCCTGCTTTAATTGAAAGCATTCCTGTTGGAGATTGCATTGGTCCGCTTTACGCCGCAAATATAATCGGGGATACAAAAACCGAAAAAATATCTGAAGGAACAATTGTCGCAAAGAAAAAACTTGATGGGAAAGATGTTTTCATTTTAAAAGCTGACGGTCCTGGAGCAAACCTTGGAAATATTGATGAAGCAATCAGGAAAATTGTCGCAAAGAACAAAATAGATAAAATAATCACAATAGATGCGAGCGGGGCTCTTGAAAGCGAGAAGATAGGATTGGTTGCGGAAGGAGTTGGGTTTGCAATGGGTCCAAGAGGAGCAGAAAGATTCTTTGCAGAGACTTTCCTCACAGATAAAAACATTCCTGTTGACGGGGTTATAGTTAAAATGAAACCTGAACAGGCATTAATGCCAATGAAAAAAGAGATTAAAGAAGCTCTGCCCTTTGTTGATGAAGCAGTATGGAGGTGCATGAAAGAAGTGAAAAAGAAAGTTATAATCATTGGTGTTGGGCTTACAGTTGGAGTAGGAAACAACAAAAAAGCCGCGGAGATTGCGGAAAAGAAAATTGATGCTTATAACAAGAAACTTGAAGTAGAACTTAAGAAAAAGAAGAAAAAAGGGTTCTGGGCTAAGATTTTTGGAGAATAATGAATATTTAAACCCTTTATTATCATTTAATAATATGGAACTCAAAGACAATAGACTGGATAACAGTGCCTATTTAGGACCTGGATATGGAACAACCTATAAAGGAATTGATTTGAATGAATTAGTTGAAAAACAAATAACTAAAAAATATATGGATTAAAAAAACTAAAAAACCTTATTTATTTTTATTTAATTGCAAATTTAAAATACCCTATAAAAACAAGAAACTCTTGCAAACTAATCATAAAACAATCCACGATATTTTTCAGTTAAACCGCACTCCTCCAAAAAAGAATCTAATCTGATTTTAAATCTAGGGTCTCCTTTTTTACACTTAAGTAAATTATCTGGAGCTATATAATATTTATCCAAACATAACATTAGCTTTTAATTCTTCTTCCTTTGGAGTATAACTCCAAATACTATTATTACTGCACATTTCATTAAATTTTCTGTCATTGTGGAGATATGAAGAGATGTAATGAGCCATATCTTTTTCCAATACCGTACTGTAATTGGCATCACTTGATTTTAAGGTTATGTCATATATTTCAATTTGTCTGCCATCAACTTTCTGGGATTTTTGCTCTACTTCAAAGGAATCATCACCATCATTACAGTTAATAAGTATTCTATAATTCACTATACCTTCCACATCGGGAAGGGATGAATCATTATCTTTATAAACTCTAACTGTTTTTTCAAGATGGTGGGCTTTCTTACTATATTTTGGCGTTATGTTGCCAGTATATCTTGGTTTATACCACTTTCCTTTAGGTTTTAGTAACATTATAGTCCCATCTTCCGAGTTATCCCCAAATTTTACTCTACCCCATTCTAAGACAGCATCCTGTAAACTGGTTGTTGCATAAACACCGTTACCGTTTAAACCCTCTTTTGTGGGTTTTACCATATCAGTAATTTTTATAGAATTCTCTGGTCGGACTGATCTAAAATACATTTCTTCACCACACATCCATCTTTTATTTACCATAATTCACACCAATTAATTCTAATATATTTACTACCATAATAGAATAACTTTTGATATATATAATTTATATTCTGCAAAAATTCGCAGGTAAACGCAAATTCCAGTCATAATAAAAAATAATCTTATTAAATAACGGGTTTTATAATTCAAACAAGGCTTATTTATTTAATTTTATCTAATTTATGACACACCTAAAAAGACAAAAAATGCCTGGGTTTTGGCCTTTGGCAAGAAAAGAGGAAAGATTTGCAGTGGTTCCTATCCCGGGACCTCATCCAAAAGCAACATCAATACCTATTACAATAGTTATCAGGGATATCCTAAAACTTGGTAAAACAAGCAGAGACGCAAAGAAAATCCTAAATAACAAAGAAATTTTGGTGGATGGTAAAGAAATTACAGAAAGAAGGTTTCCGGTTGGATTGATGGATATTATAACAAATAAGGGAAACAAAGAGAATTATCTCGTGCTTCCTTCAAAGAAAAGTTTTGAATTAAAAAAAATCAGCGATAAAGACGCAGATTCAAAATACTGCAAAATTATAGGCAAAACCATGGTAAAAAAAGGTCTTCAGTTAAACTTACATAATGGTAAAAATATCTTATTGTCAAAAGAAGACAAAGACAAATATATGGTTTCTGACACAATAAAAATTTCAATTAAATCCAAAAAAATTCTGGAAGTTGTGCCTTACAAAGAAGGCTCTGAGGTTTTAATTATAAGAGGTAGAAATAAAGGAGTGAAAGGAAAACTCAAAAAAATAATTATCAACAAAGACCTGCAGGGTCAAAGAGCTGAGATTGAAATTAATGGAGAAGATAAAATCTTTAAGAGGGATTTGATTTTCGTTGTACCAAATGGATTTTAATTATTTAATATAATTCTAAACAGATATCCTTATGAATGAAAAATTATTTACCTTTTTATTAATTGCGATTTGTTTATTGCCTTTAACTATTGCTGATGGCTGCGTATTTATTCCGGATTACAGCGAAGTCTATGCCCCCTCGCAAAAGGCGGCAATTTTCTGGGACGGGACAACAGAAACAATGATTTTATCCACAAAAATAAGCGTTGATAACTTAACTAATCTGGCTTGGGTTGTGCCAATTCCTTCCAAAGTAAAACCAGAAGTTGATGAAGGAGATATACAGATATTTTATGAATTAACGGACTTATTTAATCCAATAGATACTTCTAAAGGTTGGGGTCTCGGAGTTATGGATGGTGGAATGCGAAATCAGGGAATCCAGGTTATAGAAACCAAGAAAGTTGACATTTATGATATTACAATTCTGAAAGCCACCGATGCTTCAGTTCTTGTTGATTGGTTGAATGAGAATGGATACAATACACCTGAAACCGCAATACCTATTTTGCAGGATTATTGCGATAGAGGAGATTTTTATTTTATTGCAAACAAAATTAATCTAACAAATAAATATGAAAATTTGAAAATTACAAATATGGATAGAATATGCGCTGAAGCAATTTCCATTCCGGATTATCTTATTGAAGATGAATACTTGGAAGAATATATAAAATATTGGTTAGAATATGAAACTGAATGTGAAAATGCATCGAGCTCTGCAATAAAAATTCTTTACGAATTAAAACAAGGAATTTCCACACCATTAAAATTCACCTTCCAACCAGAAAAACCCTTTTATCCAATGAAAATTTCAAGTATCAATGACGGAGATACTGAAGTAAAAGTGTATGTTTTTTCAGAAACACCTGTAGAGGATGAAAGAAATGTTTTATCTACTGCAAAAATGACCCCTTTAACCAATTCCTTAAAAGATAAATATAACTTAACAAATGAAAAATATATTACTCAATTAACATATGACGGTGATTTGAAAGACTTAAAAGAAGATTCTTATTTCGCATCAACGAAATACAACTCAGATTTGGACCCAAATTATATTTCCCTAAACGAAAAAATTAGGAATTTGGTTTTCCCTGTTTTAGAATTTACCTTAATCCTCAGTTTACTCTCAGGCATATGTTTCATAATAGCAGGTCTTCCTTTTATTGTTGGTTATTTTGCCAAAATGGGTTTAACTAAACTAAAAAACAAATATGTTTATTATACACTTTTATTCCTATCTTTACTGGGGTGCATTATATTATCCACGCAACTGCCAAAACAATTAATATTTATTGAAGGTCTTAGTTTGTTGGCTGGATTTTACGCAGCGCATAAAAATTCAAAAAAATGGGTTTGGATAAGCAGTTTACTGATTTTGATTAGCTTACTTATTATAATTATTCTCTTTCAGCCATATTTTTAGAAATATTTCTTTTAAATTATGAACTTCTCGATTCAGACAAAAGGATTCAGTGATATAATTGACATCACAAATAAAGTCAGGGAAATTGTAAAAGACTCAAAAGTCAAAGAGGGCATCTGCCTTGTTTTCTGCCCTGGTTCAACTGGAGGAATCACAACAATTGAATTTGAAAGCGGAGCTATTTCTGATTTGAAAAATGTTCTTGAAAAAATTGCTCCTATGAACGAAAATTATGAGCACAATAAAAGATGGGGCGACGGCAATGGTTATGCCCACATAAGAAGCGCTTTGCTAAAACCATCAATGTGCATTCCAGTGGAAAATGGTGATTTAGTTTTAGGAACCTGGCAGCAGATTATATTCATTGACTTTGACAATAAACCCAGAAACAGAGAATTAATTGTTAAAATAAAATAATCTTATTATTTATTTTATTTAGAATAACTTAGATACCAATCTGAACGTTGTTCAACAAAAAATACATTATTTTCAGTTAATTCTGTATGCTCTCTTAATCGTTCTTTCGCATTGATATATCTTTCAACTAAATTGCCATATTTAATATCTGAACCGCTTCTTTCAAAATATTTACTAATAGGTCCAAAAACAGGTTCATAAGGATCTTCTGAATCGAGGCCTATTTTTGAAAATAAATCTATTTCCTTCTTTTCAGAATTTTCAGTATAATAGATGAATTTTGTTGGCGCATACCCAAGTTCAGTTTCTTCAATTTTAAGGCAATCATATTTAAAAACACCCCAGACATCATGACCAAACAAAATATCAATATATTTATTTCCTATAGGTTCTTCTTTAATTCTTGTAATAATATGTTTAAAAGTATCATTTAATAAATCCATGCGACCTGAATGAATATAATCCCCTTGATCTTGTTCAACCTCAGATCCAGTTCCCTTTCGCTCAGGATTCCCTCCAACATCTCTTCCTATATTTTTTCTCCAACTTTGCTCAACTCTTTTCCTATAAATTCTATTGTCCATTTTGTTCCACTAATTAATAGTAATTTAAATTATAAATACCCAAATTTACAGGAAATCTGGAGATCTTCTGAAACAAAACCAAATATTGAAATTATCAAATTCCTTATATAATCAAAATTCCGAATATCATTATGAAAAAACTAATTATAATCACCTTAGTTATTCTGGTGGCGATTTATACAGTTTTTTATTACACAAACCCTCCGACGGTGCTGGGTGAAAAAGAATCGGTTTATTCCTCAGGCGCAATCCCACAACCAAGACTTTCAATGTTCCTGTCAGATTATGAATATACGCCTGAAACTTATAACAATTCCGAATATGAATTGCCTTTAACAGAATTGCCGGAAAATTACCAAAGAGATTTAGTTGAAAGATTTGGAAATAATCTAAGCGAAGAACAAATACAGACTTTACTAAATAATGGAGCCATAATTTTATCTGGAACTGAATATGACCGATTTGAACATGCTTATTTAAACCTCAACCAAAAAGACATACCTGTATTTATAACCTCAGATTCAATATTGCATTTATTCCACCTTGAATTTAATGAGATTCTCAAGAATCTTGAAATTAAAAAATTATCCCCAATGTTAAAAGAATTTTTAAAATCTTTGATAAAAGAATCCATGAGGCAATACAATGGGTTTGAAGATGGAGAACTAAAAGAACTTTCAAAAAGAAATATTGCTTACCTGAGCGTTGCAATGAAACTGCTCGACCCTAATTATGTAGTCACTTATTTTGTCGCAGATGATGTGAACAAAGAACTTGATAGAATAGAAAAGCATGAAGGATTTTTCAAATCTGAAATCATGAGTAAAGACTGCCCAGATGAATGCTTAAGGCTCGCTTTTCCTAAATGGGAAAATGAAAAATGCAGCCAGGAGATAAAAGGCGGAAAAATATTTTATCAGGGAAAAGAATGGGACTCTGTTGAATTTTACAGTGAAATCTGCACAAGAGAATGTTACTGTGAAGATTATTCGCAATATGTTCCAAGAGGTCATTACACGAGTTCAGAAGGACTAAAACAATATTTCAAATCAATGATGTGGCTTGGAAGAATTACTTTTAAAACAAGAGGGGATGGTTGGACAAAACAGGCAATTCTATTGACCGATGCAGTAAAATCAGCAGAAGTTAAATTTGAAGGAAAAATTTATCCGGCTTCAGAAATCTACAACAAGATATATTCAATAACAAGTTTCTTTGCCGGAGTATCGGATGACTTTACTTTTTATGATTATGACGAAGCTATAAAAAAAGTTTATGGTTATGAATTTGATGAAGAAATGACTCTTACAGTAAATGTCGCAAAAAAAATACAGAAAGAACTAAATAACTCAGAAGGTCCGAAAATTCTCGGGGGATTTGAAATCGACCTTGCAGGAAACCTAAAAGAACTGACGCAGGGTTTAAGATTAATCGGGCAAAGATACGCAATTGATTCTCAAATACTTGGGGATTTGGTTTACAAAAATGTTGGACCTAATGTAAAATCGCCGTATTACCAAAAAGTTCTGGACTGCGAATCAACTTATTCAAAACTTTCAAAACCAAAAGGATTCTATACCACATGCACTTATATGGATGAAGACCGCACAAAGTACTGGAATGAAGTCTGCAGCAAAGCATTGGAAATGCATACCGCCGGATTTTGCGGGGGATTAAATGAATCTCAATTATATTCTGTGTGCAGATTTATGCCAACAGGATTGGATGTTATAAATATTCTGGGTTCTAAAAAAGCAGAACAGACACTAAATGAATATTATAATAATGGATACTGCGGTTATGATAAAAAACAGTATGAACTAAGAACCCTTATAGATTCATACTCCGAAGAAATGTGGACAAAGAATTTATATAATACCTGGCTCTGGATGTTACAACCGGTTCTGAAAGAGAAACCTGAAGGATATCCAAACTGGATGAGAAATGAAACCTGGAAATTAAAGGATTTAATTACAAGTTTGTCAAGCTGGGCTGAATTAAGACATGACACAATTTTGTATGTAAAGCAAAGTTATACTTGGGCAACCGCACTTGGAATCACTTCAATGCCAGATCCAATTGAAGCAAAATATTATGGTTATGTTGAACCAAACCCCGAATTATTTGCAAGAGCAAAATACGCCATTGATTTCCTTAAACAAGGACTAGGTGAACAAGAGATTATAACTGACGAAGTCCGAAGTTCCCTTGAGCAAAGTTCTGAAATGATGGAAAAATTGAGAATAATTTCCGAGAAAGAACTGAAAGCGGAAAATTTAACAGAAGAAGATTATGATTATATAAAATCTATTAATTCAAGATTTGATTCAATACTTGAAAATCTTGCGTCCGCTTTGGAAATACAATCAGGAGGATGCCCTGTTGGAAAACAATGCACTAAAAAAACAGTTCTTGAAGGAAAAGATGAGGCTTTTAAAACAAGCATGATTGCGGATGTTCACACAGAATCAAATACAAAGAAAGTCCTTGAGGTTGGAACCGGAAAAGTTGACTGGATTGTTGTTGCGCATAAAGCAAAAGATGGAAGGATTGGAATTGCAGTAGGTCCAATTTTTAGTTACTATGAATTCGCATGGCCTATGGACGACAGGTTAACAGATGAAAAATGGAGGGGTGAAATATTAAGTTCAACTGAGAGACCTGTTATCTACAGAGAAATTAATTTAAGTTCTGCGGAAGGGGTTATTGTAAAATAGATTTTTATATCTAATAAGAAATAATCAAATTATAAACCTAAATCCAACAACAGTCTATTCTTTTTTAATAAATACATACCCGAGACTAAATATAGCAGCAATAAAAAAACTAATAAGAAAAGGATTGTAATCTATCCAAAAAATGAAAGATAAAACAGGTAAGATTAAAACTCTAATAAAATTAAATATTATCTCTCTTGACACTATGAAACAAAAATAATCTTCTTTTTCTGCCAAATCATAACTATGCGATGACCAAGGGATATGCACTATTTTTTCACTCAAATTTTTATAAGAATCAATAAATAATATTTTATAATAGGTATCCGCAAAAATACGACCAATCCATGCAAAAAAGTATAAAATAGTTCCTATTTTTATGAGTTTTATCTTATCATATTTGTCTGTAATTCTACCCATAAAATAAAATATCCCGAGAGAAATTAAGAGTGTTAACGAAATTATTAAACCAGTTTTAAAAATTGATCCTATTATTATTATTAAAAAAATAGTCCAGATAGTTCTACCAATTATTGATTCTATAGCATAACCTGAAAAACTAATAAAATTTCCCCTATCTTTCTTTGAGAATAATTTTTCTGCTAGATTATCAAAAGTAAAATTTACTTTTTCATATGAATCTTTTGTAAAGAAAAGTGGAACCGTCCCAATAATTACCAATAAAGAACTAATTATAAATACAATTGTAAAATTAATATTTGCAATTACGCTCCCTATCAACGGAGCAGATGCTGTGGATAATAAAATAATAATCCCTATAAAAGCCAATTCTTTTCCCCTCTTTTTTCTTTGAGAATGATTAATATAATTTAGATGATATCCATAGTTAAACAATATTGCCCTCAAAGAGAATAATAAAGGTAAGATGTAGAATAGAATAACATATTTATTTATAAATAATAAGTTATAAGGAAAATAGTTGAAATAAGAATGGAATGTTTTTCTCCAATCTTTCCAACTAATTTAGCGCCGCTATAAGAAAACACTAAAAAATAAAATGAAACTAAAAAATAAAAGATTATAATATGATAAATTTCATAACCTTGATTAAACAAATAGATGGGAACGAAAATGTTAATTAAAGATTCACCAAAATTCATAATAAATATTGATATGTAAAATTAATTGAATTCTTTGTTTTTAAAAAAATTAAAATGTACTGAATTATTTAGTAGACTCATATCATTAATATATTTTAAATAGTTTATATTTCAGAGAAATTATCGCATATCCTAATCCACACAACTAAAGAAATCTCATAGCCTCCATATTCATCGGAGCATAACTTTCAATATTGAATATACTATGGATTGCTTCAGCAAGTCCAATTGCTTTGGAAGATTCTCCATGATTAATTAAAACTCTTTTTGGTTTTTCTTTTAAGTGACCTATAAAATTAAGCAATTGTTTCCTGTCAGAGTGCCCTGAAAGACCATCTAAAGTCCTTATTTCAATATTGGACTCAACTTTTTCCCCGCTCGGCAACTCCACTTCTTTATCTCCTTTTTGTATCTTGCTTCCAATAGTTCCGCGAGCCTGATACCCAACATTAACCAAAGTGTTTTTTGGGTCTGGCCCGAATTTCTTAAAGTATTCCAGGATGGGACCGCCATTCATCATACCTGAAGTTGCAATAACTATATAAGGTTTCTCATCACTCAATACCTGCTGCCTTTCAGCATAACTGGCAACATGGATAAACCTGTCAGATTCAAAAGGATTGTTCCCGCTGATTATTTGTTTTTGAAGATCCCGCGCAAGATATTTTGGATAAGTTGAATGGATTGCGGAAGCATCAAAAATCATCCCGTCAACATAAACAGGTATATCTACCTTGTATTTTTCAAGAATTACCATAATCTCCTGTCCCCTTCCAACTGCAAAAGAAGGCATTAATATTTTTCCACCTCTTTTGCTGGTCTCCTTAATTATAGAGATTAATTCTTTTTCCGCATCCTCCAATCGGGGAGTTACATCATTTGGAGCTCCATAAGTGCTTTCCATTATTAAACCTTCGCACCTCATAAACTGCGTGAATGCGGGGTTGAGCAAATTAGAAACTGAATATTTTATATCTCCCGTATAAATTATATTTACCTTACCGTTTGCTATATTAAAATGGGATATTGCGCTTCCAAGAAGGTGTCCTGCATTTTCAAAAATCAACCTGATATCTGAAGTAATATCAGTAACTTCCTTGTATTTTAAAGGTATTGTATTCTTTATCGCTTTCTTTATATCTGAACTGGTATACACACTCTTACCATATTCTTTTTGCATCAATTGTATGGTATCTAATTGCAAAAGAGCGGAAAGTTCTCTTGTTGGTTCTGTGCAATAAACCGGACCATCATAACCCATCTTGAAAAGATAAGGTATAAATCCGCTGTGGTCAAGATGCGCGTGGCTCAACACAATTGCATCCAAAGTGTCTATATTAAAATCAGAAGAAAAGATTGGATATTGATCTTCCCCGGAAGCTCCAGTAGAAAGTCCGCAATCAAGCATCACATTTGAATTTGGAGTTTGCAATATAAAACAACTTCTCCCAACTTCCCTGCAACTCCCTAAAGAAATAACCCGGGCATATTTTGTTTCTTTTGGTTCTCCCTGATAAATATTTTTTCCAACATTATTTAAAAATCTCTTCCTGTATTTTGAACTCTGAACTAAAACATTCCTAATTACCTCAACATGATGGGATTTTGGGGAAGCAACTCTTTGCACAAGTGGAATCCATAAAGTTTCGTGTTTAATCCTTCTAACAGTTTCCCCCATCTCGCCAATAGCTTTCTGCGGAAATTTGACTATAATTGTTACTTTTGAAAAATCAGGCTCAAAAGATATATCTGAAATCTCAGCATCAATTGGCACAATCTCCTTGATTTTTTTGATTGTATCTTCTGTGGAAGATAATGTATCTGATTCGATTCTTATCTCTACTCTTTTTTTTATTTTCTCCACTATTTCCCTTACCTTTTCATCCTGTCTCAAGAAGAATTCCTTATCACGGGTATAAATGACAATTTTACTGCCTTCGTAATGAATTCTTGCATCCGGGAGTTCAGGAAGAAGTTCTTTAACTGTCTTCAGATAATCCATATTTAAACAACTGCCGTAAACGGTTTAGAACATAAATCTGATAAAAGAATCAGCAATAAACCGTTAAGAATACGGATAGTATAATATAATTAATTTAATATTTATATAAGAAATTTTCGGATTTAGGGTAATAATTTACTCTTTTAGCCAAGATTCATACTTTCCAAAATTATGTTTCTGCCTCCACTTGCGTTCTTCTTTTTCTTCAGCTTCTTTTCTTTCGTCCATCTTAAGTACCATATCTCCTATTTCATGGAAAGAATTAACAATTTTCAGGAATTTCTCTTCATCAAATTCTTCCTTTTTTAAATCAATTATTTCACCCTCAAGATACTTTACAGGATATAAATTTCTTTTATCAGCCGTTAAATCAAGAAATTCTTTTAAACAATCTCCTTGTTCAACAAAAACCCTATAGTTTGCAGGCGCTTCAATATCAATCCCTTTTACTTTAAAATTTGTATCAGGTTCTATTGTTTTAGGGTGTTTAAGATGACAGCCCACTAAATTTTCATATAATATATTTAATCCAAAATTTAATGGAAATTCAGGATAAAGCGATATATCCACACCATTCATTTCTATATATGTTGGTGGATTTGAATATTCTCGGTAAACTTTCGCAGAATAATTACCTTCGACTAAATCAATAATTTCCTTCTGAGTCACCATAAATTTATTTTTACAAAATAATAAATAACATATCAATCAACAGGCGAACTGGTATAATAAGGATTATTGACTTTGAAAGTATTTGTTTTTGTAATCGTAACCCTATAGGTTGCGTGGGATTTTACACCAAAATTCATTTTTGTTGATTCTTCAGGCCAGTCATTTAAAGAAATAATCACACCTGAATACACAAACCTCTTCTCTCCTTTCTTTAATTCCAGATCATTATTTAACCAGACCAGATTAATCTCACCATCCACCTCATCGCATCTAACAACATCATCTTCTGAAACTTCTATTGAATCATCGCATCTTAATTCCACAAATTCTTTCGCTTGCTCACCCACAATAGATAAAGTGATTTTATCTCCACTTCCTCTTTTATAATTGCCTTCCACTTCATAAATTACCACGCCTCGGGCAAGTTTACAATCCAGTTCCTCGCTAAATTTAATACTTATTTTTTTATCTTTAGAATTTGCGCAGAACCAATAACTGCCGTCTTGGTTTGTTATTGCAGTTCCGGTTTTATTCTTGCAATCATCTTCCCCGCTTGCAGCAATTTCTTCCCTCATTGTGCAACTAACATATTCTTCACTATTATAACTAGGAGCTCCTCTATAACTGCCGCAAGTATCAATAGGTACTCCTTTTAACAATTCTCCTGTTGCATACTCTTCGCAATGGTGGGGTTTAGAATCTTCTTTACTATAACTAGCAAGGCAATCCGTCATGCATTCAGGTTCATTTACTTCTGAACATACTTCATTGCACCAAACAGATGCCTCATGATCATTATCCATATACACCGTATAATACAAATTTTCACCTCTCAAACCAATTTTATCTTTCTGTCTCTCATTCTGGAAACTTATTGGTATTATTGCTTCCCTGTAACCTTCAACTGAACCTTCTTCACCATCCTCAATAAGTTTCCATATCAAAGGAATAAAAGTGAACATTAATACATTTGCTGGGGCGGCTTTTTCCCTTGCAGAAACAACTTCAAATTTCTTAACTTCATTCATATTTCTAACTGCTTCCAATTCAAGATAAGATTCGGTCTGGTAATCATAAGAACAAGTTGTCTCTATTGTTCCATCAAGCCCCATTTTGTTTTGCGCATAAATGCATTCTCCATCTCCTTTCCAAGGATCATTTACTTTACCCATCATATTATAATGATGCGTCTGACCTAATCTTAAATTATCAATAGATTCCCCGGAAACCTTGCTGATATTAAGAACTTCCACCTCACAGTTCCTGAATTTTTCACCAACGCTGCTTATCATCACATTAATCGCAGGATAATCACCCATATTCTCAAGCACAGTTCGTATTTGTATTGGCATTTTCGCATAGATTTCAATATCCGGCAGCACTTCAAAGTCTACAATCTCCAGACCAAAATCTTCAGGGTCCTCTTCAATTACTTTTTCCTGATCAGGTCCGCATTCCTGCTGGTAAGCCATTGGGTTTGTGAAAATCAACATCATACAGTGCATTTGTTTCTCCGCCAATTCAGGCATATCCGACATACTCTCTTTAATTCCGCTAACAGGTCCGGCTAAATATTCAGCATAAGGTCCATAAAGCGCATACCCAAAAACCAAAAATATTATTGTTATTGCAATTACGCCGCCTTCTCTAAATGGATAAGCAACTAATAAAATAAGAGCCGCATCTATTAAACCAAACCACAACAAACTTCCGCCGTAGATATTTATATCAAGGAAATAATTCATGAACAGGACTGTATTAAATGCAATAAGGAAACCGCATAACGCGGATTTCATTATATACCCGGGTTCAAGTCTAAATCCACCTTTCATATTTTCGCGTGTTTTTCAAATATAATATTTTTCTCTTTACAAAACATTTTTTCAGATTTTGTCTGAAAAGTTTTTTTCCCAACTAAATTTTTTTCTTTCATCATCTCTTCATTTTTTTGGATTTTCCCAATTGAATTATTTTTTGTCATTTTAGTTTTCTTTAGCAACTTCTTCTTCCGCTTCTGCAGCATCTGTCTTTGCTTTTGCGGCTTTTTTTTCCTCCTCAGCCACTTCCTTCTCTGTTTTTAATTTTTCTTTCTCAGCACCTTCCTTCCATTCATCCAAATTTTTATCCTGTCTATCCATCTTACTTTCATAATATTTTGTCGCTGCTCTAGCCTCTTCAGTTTCGGCTTTATCTTTTTCTGCATTTCCACCACCTTCTTCCATCGACCATAATGCTATCAAGAGCATTGCATTGAAAAGACCAAATCCCACCAATAAAGGCCATGAAAAAGTAACATAAAGATAAGATGCCGCATACTGGGCGCCTCCAATGAAAAGAACAATTCCTGTCCCAGTCATTATAAATTCAGTAAAATGTTCACCGAGCGCAGTTCTCCCAAATATCTTGGCTATAATCACCAACAAAAGAGGTATTGCAGCAACATAATATCCAAAAAAATAGTACAATACAATCGTTGCTCCGCTCAGTCCAGTAACATATTCAACAAAATGTCCATCACCAACAACTTTTTTTCCAAACGCGAAATAGGTAAATATTACTAAAAGGGGTATTGCAGCAATTATAGGACCAAGTTGAAAATATACAATTAAACTCCCTATTCCAACCACAAGAATCATCCCCCATTTATTCCCTGTATCATCATGCAGGAACCAATCAAAAAGTTCTCTTAAACCTTCTCTCTCGCTTTGGACCCCAATTAAAAGCAGAATACCCGCAATCACCAAAGGCAAACCGAAAATCCAGTAAGGAGTAAATAAAAGCAGGTAAATTCCGAGAATGAATGCGAAGAATTGTAATAAAGGTATCCAAAGATTTCTGGGAATTCCAGTTCCTCTAGTTTTCTGTTTTTTTGTTTTTGGCTCGGGTTCCGGGTTTGGTTCGGGTTCAGAAACTTCTGGACCTAGTTGGAGAGGTTTTTTTGGTGGTGGTGTTATTACAGGTCCTTCACCTTTTGGTCTTGAAGTTCCTGTATAATCAGGTCTTATAATTGGGGAATATTCTCCGGGTTTTGGTCCAGGTCCAAGTTGAAGCGGTTCTTTCGAAGGTTCTGTTTCAGTTTTTCTTTCTTTGATTACGGAAGTCACTCCATAATCAGGTCTTATCATTGGTGATTTTTCTATCCCCTCCAATTCCTGAGCCATCAAAACATTATCAATGCTGGTTTCCAAATCCATTAACCTATTAAAACATTCCAAAGATTTACTTTCATCAAACCTGCCGCCTTTTATTAATTTATATATTTTTGTTATTAAATATAATTTATTTTGATATTCAAAACGTTGTTTTTCATCTTTAATCAAAGGGATTTTTTTTCTTCGTATTCTTTTTACTATTTTCTGGAGTTCCCCTTTAGATATTGCGCCTCCTTGTGTTGACTTTCCAGTTAACATATTAATTATCTTTTGGACTGATCCCTGCTCTCGTTGTTTTTCCAAATCAATAATTTTCTCTTCAAAAGTATCCTGATCATCGTAAGTCTTTTTCTCTTTTGATTTTTCTCTTTTTGCTTCTTCTGGATCACTTACTTTTTTTTTCTCTTGGTAATATTCAGCTTCCACTATTAAAAATTCATAAACTGACTTCATTTCCTTAAATTTTTCTTCTGCTTCAGGTAATGAATTCCTATCTGGGTGATATTTCATAGCCAATATTCGATAGGCTTTAATTAATTTTTTAACATCCCCATTAAGTATATCCTGCCTGGAGATTCTAAATTTTTCAGGTAAATCATTATCAAACTTCTTAAATTTATTTATAGCTTCATCTAAAGTCATAGAATCCATAATATATTCTGATAATTCTCATATAATAAACTTTTTCAAGATATGTTTTATTTTTAAGCAATATTTACTTTTATATAATAATCATATATGGCAATCTTATTTGATTTAGAAGATAATAAAATCTACGATGTTTACGCTAAAGTTATTATAGGAACAAATGGAACCTGCGATATAATTCTAAAAGGAAATAAAGAAATTTTAAAAACTGTTTCAGGAAGACACGCAGAAATCTTTACAGAAAATGAAATTTATTATCTGGAAGATTTGGATTCTAAAAACAGAACTAAATTAACGCGTTATGGCAAGGATTTTTCTATGACTGAAGAATTGGATTCTTATCGGCCTGTTGAACTTCACAGCGGGAATGATATTCTGTTAGGGAAATATAAAATGAAATTTATTGAGCACTAATTATTTCAATAGCTGTTGGTTGGATTTTTTATTCCAGTTTATTTTAATATTTATTCCTCAAATAATTATTTCATCTGTTTATTAAAAGATTATTTCATCTCTTCATTAACAACCTCAACCCCCTGTTGTTTCAAAGTCTTTGACCTAACTTTCTCCGCAAGGTCTGGCAAAAATTGTTTGAATGCTCTTTCAAGAGCCGCGCATTTAATATCTATTGTTTCTATTTCATCATCCAATTTATTGGTTTCTTCTTTGGACCCCTCAACTAATTTCTCCACTTTTTGAACTTCATTTGTCAACAAAATTTTCATTGCCTCAATTTCTTCTTTTAGTTTTTCCTGATTTTTTTGTATAAATTCAAATTTAGTATCCAATTTCTCAAATTTTTCTTCAACAACACCCTCAACAATTTCTTCTATTAAATCAGTTGGTTCAGATTGCATCTCAAGACTTGGTTCCTGCATGCCGGAAAATCCAAGTTTCTGTTCTGGCATTAATTCCTGAGTTCCCTGGGCTGGCTGAGCCTGCCTTCCAAAATTTACCTGCTCTCTTTGCGGTAACTGCGGGGAACCTTGTTGCGGAGGTTGCATACCTGGGGGTTGCTGCGGAATTACCTGAGGTGGTTGCCCAAAATTCTGAGGAGGTCTCATTCCAGGTTGTGAGATAGGATCATTTGAATTCCCAACACCTGATTTTAAAACATGCAACATTGCTTTTTCAATTGCCTGAAAAGAAAATCCCTGCGCTTTTAATTTGGTAATTACTTCTCTATCAGATTTACCCTGCTTTCTCAACAAAGTAACTTCCTTAATCGGAATACTTCCCATTTCTTCCCCCTTATGGCCGAACGGCAATTTTAAACTCATCTTTCAATTTTTTAACTTCCCGGTTTAATTCATTCCAGGTCACAAACTCGTGTTTCATCGGAGACAATAATTCCATCTCCTTCTTAATTGTATTTATTTCTTTTTCTTTTACAAAACCTTTTTCTTTTTCATGAACTTTCACAAGCTCATTTTTAAGGTCGCTTATCTTATTATCAATACCCTCAAGATCTTCTATAATTTTCTCAAATTTTTCAGTATTTAATTTACTCATTTTCAATCTGTGTTGCTCTTCATTGCTAAGTTTGGAATTAATCTGCCTCATCTGTTCATCAACAGTTCTCAATCTTTGCGTGTGTGAATTAGCTCTTCTTACTAATTCCTGCACAACTAAAGCATTCTGATTTACTTCGGGCATAATATACTAGCCTTTTATATATAATCTAAAAATTCGCAATAATTAATCGTATTTCTTAAATCCGATTCTGGTTGCAATTTCCCTGAAACAATGTCTGCAATAATACAGGTTATATTTTGTTATCACTCCGCTTGTTGATTTGCACCGTCTGCACTGCGCAGGCAATTCTTTCTTTCTTGTGTCCATTATAATTAGTTCTAATTAAACTTTTATAGTCCTTTATTTTTAATTTTATTTTATGTTTATGCCTAAAGAAAATAACGAAGTGAAAATGGATGAAAAAGCGGGAATAGCTGAGAAAACAGAAGAAGTAATTAAAACTAAACCGGAATCTGATTTAAAAGAAAACACCGAATCCAAAGAGGTTAAAATTAAAGAGATAGAAAAGGTCAAAACAGAAGAAAAAATTAAAACTGAATATAAAAAAGATTCTAAAGTTGAAGAAAAAGTTAAAATTAAAAATGAGGTCAAAACAGAAGAAAATGTAAAAAAAACCCAAAAATCAGAGAAAAAAGAGGTTATTGAAGAAGTTAAAAGCAAACCAAAAAAACAGGAAAGTCAAAAAGGCGTAATTCATATTTATTCAAGCGGAAATAACACAATACTTCATGTTACTGACATTACTGGAGCAGAAACAATCTCTAGAGTTTCCGGGGGTATGATTACAAAAGCAGATAGATTAAAAAGCGCTTCATTTCAGGGAATGCTTGCGGCCCAAAGGGTTGTAAAAGAAACTTTGGAAAGAGGAATTACTGAGGTTGATATAAGAATCAGGGCTCCAGGAGGACATAAATCATCATCAGTTGGAAAAGGGTCCCAATCAGCAATCAAAGCAATTTCAAGGTCAGATTTAAAAATAAACATAATTGAAGATTCAACTCCAGTGATTCATGGATACATGAGGAAGAAAGGGGGTAGGAGAGGAAGAAGATTGTAATTACTTTTTAGAATTATTTTTAATTGGAAAATATTTTCATTTATTTTTAATTAGGTATTTCAAAACACATTCCTATTAAATACTTAACTCAATATACAAAATAATTCATTAAATAAAAAATTATTCATCTAAAATCTTCCTCAATTCCTTCTGTTTCTCTGCTCCGATTTTGAAAATTTCATCCATTTTACTCACAGGAATTCCTTTAATCCCTGTTTTCTGCATTGCGCAGATTGTGTTTTCATCAAGATATGAAATTGAAATTGAAAAATCAACACCACCTTCCTCAGATTGGTTCAAATCAAACAGGTATTTGTCATTAAGTCCTGATACCATTACAAGCACAGGTTTTGATTTTAACTCAATTTTTTTGTCTGAAATCCCAATTTTGTCATTTTCTTCAAGTTTTGGCATATTCATGTTCATTAAAGCTTTCACGGTTGCCAAATTAAGAGCTTCAAGAAGATTTCCATCATAATTCATCACATAGCAGTCTATAAACACCTGAAATGCTTTTTCTCCTTCTGTCACGCAGAATTCTTTTAAATCCAGCATTTTGCTCTCTCTTATGCTCCTGTCAAGCACCCGAGATATCTCAATATCTGAGTTTGCTGACAATTCCTTCCAGATAATTGGCGCATAATTAATAGTAACCATTAAACCTCCCTTATCAGGTGAGTCCGGGTAAGGGGTCATTGTGCCAAATTTAATTCCAACAACAACTTTTGTATTTCCCATAGAAAGATAACAACTCCCCTCTGCTTTTTTCACAAAATTAACTTTATATTCTATTTTCCTTGTTTCATTCAGTTTCCGGGTATCTATTCTCCGGTCTTTTGATAAAAGATCTGCTATTAATTCTGGTGATTCAAGTTTCATAAATTATTATAATTATAATTTTAAGTAAGTTAATAATTTTGAGGGGAAATTATAAAATAGTTCAAACAATGGAAAGGGAGTTCACCTCACCATAGATCTAAAAAGTCTGGTTATCAAAAAACGGTTTAGCAATTTGTATTTCAGGCAAAATTCAAAGATACTTAACTGCAATCTACTCTTTTTTATCTCTTTAACAAAATAATCACAATAGGTTTCATATTTTTTAAATCTCTTTAAAGAAAAATCATTATTTTCTACAGCTTCGTTGCATAGGTCAGCAGCAGCCCTGCCACTTCTGATAGCCGTTTCAATGCCAGCTCCCATAAGAGGATATACGAATCCGCCTGCATCTCCGCACAAAAGCACTCTCTCTTTATAAGTTTTTTTAAGTAAATTCAAAGGTATCATGTGCGCTTTGATATCTGCTGGTTTCACTTTAATATTCAATCGTTTAGCCAAATCCTCAAATCGTTCTTTTAGATTACGGGATCTGGATACAGAAGTTCCAAGCCCGATATTGACGCATCCCTTTTTTGGTATAACCCATTCATATCCGAGGAAATTGGAATAAGTATATATAAAAATGCAATTTCCAAATCTTTTTTCAATTTCTTTGCTGCTCATTTTTATCTCAGACTCCATTGCAAGCGAGACATCATTTTTATTCCAACCCTCATTTAATCCTGTCTTCTTTGCAACAATACTATTTACTCCGTCTGCGCCGATAATTATTTTTGAATTAAACAGTCCTTTTTCCGTAGAAACCTGCACTTTGTTCCTACCAATTACAATATTATTTACTGCACAATTGTCAATCACATTTGCCCCAGATTTAATTGCTTTGTTTGTAATAAAATAATCAAGTTTCTTTCGCAAGAATGAATCTATTGGATAATTTTTTGAAAATACAATATTCTGGTTAAGATACACTTTTAATATCTCCGTCCTTCCCTCAACGATATCATTAATTTCAGAACCATACAATTCAATGAGTTCTTTTAGATAATCAATACACAAACCACCGCATGGTTTGTCCCGCGGAAGTTTTTCTTTTTCAATTAGCAGAGTTTTTAGTCCATGTCCAGCGCATTTCTCGGCGGCTGCGCTTCCGCCAGGTCCTGCACCAACAACAATTACATCATAAAAATTTTCCTGAGTACTCATAATTGATAACTTATTTAATTAATTCTTCCCTAATCTATCAGATGCCATTTCCCTTCAACAAGTTTTGAATATTCACTTTCGCATTCTTATTATTATTCTGAATTTTAGCCGTTGTATATTATATTCCAAAAAACCAATAATTTTCTATTTAACAAAAAATAACTTTATATGTTTATTTATATACACAAATATATAAAATGAAGTGAATATCTTATTTAAATCCAATAACTTATATGATAAAAGGTATAGATAAGTTAAAAAATGATGATGTGGAACTTTGCATAATTAGCAATAAGGATGATAAATCAGCCATCTATCTTTATGAAGAATCTAAAAAATTTAAAGGAATATCAAATAGTGTTTTAGTAACACTTCCAAAACTTTATATAGAAGGAAATGAAAAAGTAATGTATAAAGATAAAAATATCGCAAACTATAATCTTTGTATCCTGCATGTTCCCTGCGATAAATTTCCATTTAGTTACTTAGTATCAAATATTCTGCAAAACAAAAAAGTAATTTTAACTCATGAACCAAAGGCTGCTCTTTATTCGTCCAATAGAGCACTTTTAGCAAAGGTATTTGATAGAGCAAAAGTAAAATACCCAAAGACTTATTTGACCCTGTCGCCAGAAGTAAGCAAAAATATTGTAAGCGAACTTGACAAAATTGTTTTTAAACTCTCTGATATTCATGGCGGAAATGGCATTATGGTAATAAAAAACTCGTCTACAGCAAATGCAATAATAGATAGCATGCATAGCGCATCGAAGCCTTTTTATATACAAGAAGTAATAGAAGGTAAAGTCACTAAACTTCTTGTAATTGGTAAAGAAGTAATAGGTATAGAAGAAACTCCAAAAGAAGGAGAAGATAGAAGCAATGTAGCTCAAAGAAGAACATTTCTCACACCTTCAGATGAACTGTGTGAAATTGGGAAACGGGTTGCTAAAGAAGTTGGATCTTTATGTTGTGAAGTTGATTTCATAGAAAAAGAAGGAGAATATTACGCTATTGACATTAGTATAAACCCAAATATCTTATTGTATAAAGAACTCTCTGGAAAAAACGTAGCGAATATCTTATTTAATTCTTTGCTTGATAAAAAAAAGGAAGCAACAACCCGTAAAGAATCGGGGAAAAATCTTCCATAACATTTTCAGGAAAAAATACAACAAACAATATATAAAACAGGAACAATACTAATTATGAAAAAAGTAAAAACAAAAATTGGACTTAAAACCTGGGATATTTTTTATGAAGATCCTAAAAAAATTGATATGGATGTTTCAGAAATTATTAGCAGTGATAAGAATTTTGGTTTTAAAAAAAAGAATTTAGATATAATTAAACAAAAGTTGAAAGGAAAAAATTTGAGTATGCACACCCAAACAACGATGGTCTTCACCTACAAAGAAAAGACCCTGCAGGAAATGGAAATAAATATTTTGAAGGCAGAAATTCTTGCATGCAAGTATTTAGGTTGCAAAGAACTGATTGTTCATCTAAAACAAAATAAATTAACAGCCCAAGAAATAAAACTCCTTTCCGGACTATTGAAATATTCGAAAAAAAACAAAGTAGAATTTCTTTATGAAGTAAATGAGAATTTCAATGGCAAGAATGTTTTATATAATTTGGAGAAACTTCCTCAATTAAAAGTTAACTTGGATTTGTGCCACTTGGGGATGGCTGTAATGAATAAAACATTGAATATGGATTTAGAAGAATTTTTAAGAAAAGTAAGAAAAAGAGTTATTTATATTCATGCAAGCGGATATGATGGGGAAAAAGGACATTTGGGGTTGAACAAAAGCAAGCTTGATTGGAAAAATGTTTTAAATAAATTGGATTTAAATAAAATAAAAAAGATAATTATAGAATTGCTTAAATTAGATGATCTAAAAGAAACGAATAAACAAATAGAGGAATATTTGAAATCTCATGAACAAGTAAATTAAAACCAATAAGATTATTCAATTCTTCCTAACAATGGAAATTATATTAAATACAACAAAAGTCCCAACCTAATTTATCCTCCCCCAACCTATCAGATGCCATTTCCCATCAACAAGTTTTGAATAACTCACCTTTGCTCTTTTCTCAGCGCAGATTGGCAGTTTTAAATTTAATTTTAGTTTCTTATCATTTATTGAAGATATACTTCCTGTGCTTCTGCTGTTCCTGCAATAAACCAATAAAGTATCTCCGGTTTTAAGTTCATAGCCTTTGAATAAATTATAATCGGTTTCAATTTCATAAAGAATTTCAGGCATGTTTTTTGTTCCTGCAAGACATCCCGCAAGTCTATCTGACTTTGCCATTGAAGGATCAAAACTTGTCTGTAAAGCAACAAGACCTCCGCAGGTCGCTTCATCAACTTCAAGTTCATCCCGCATTATTTTTTTTATTTTTGTTCCAAGTTCAACATAATTTCCTTTTATGGAAACCGGTTTTATTATTAGTTCTTCTCCCTCTTTTAATTTGCCTCTTATTACGCTTCCGCCGATTACGCCGCCCACCAGATTCTCGGGTTTTATCCCGGGTTTATTTGCGTCAAAAGATCTTGCGACAAGGAATAAAAAATCTCCTTCCGGATAATTTGGTTTTTCTAGTTTCAGAAGTTCGTCCAATAAATATTCTATCCCAACTCCCTGTTGCACTGAAGTTGGAATTATCTTTGAGTTCTCAGCAATTGTTCCTTTAATCAATTCTTTAATCTCATTATAATTTTTTATGGATTCTTCCTTTGACACAAGGTCAACTTTATTCTGAACAATTATAATATTTTTTATTTCTCCTATTTCCAGAGCTCTTAAATGTTCAAGAGTTTGCGGCTGGGGACATTTTTCATTTGCGGCAATCACAAGAATTGCGGCATTAAATAAAGCGGCTCCGGTAAGAACAATTGGAATCAAACTTTCGTGTCCAGGAGCATCAATTAAAGAAAATATTTTTTCATGTTTGCAGTCAGAAAAACAATGAACGCACTTTTTGTTTGTTGTGGATCTCCCGCATTTTTCGCATTTGTAAATTGAAAAATCAGAGTATCCTAACCTGATGGTTATCCCCCTCTTTTTTTCCTCTGAAAAAGTATCCACCCATTTTCCTGTGAGGGCTTCCACTAAAGTTGTTTTTCCATGGTCAACATGACCGACTATTCCGATATTTAATTCAGGGTACATAATTTACCTAATAATTTATTATTGAAAGTCACGGAGATTGGATGTTATTTAATAATTAAAGGTTATTTCGCAGATTATAGGTTTTTTGAAGGGAATAAAACCAAAATTAAAATATCAAATTTTATAAACTATATTAATGATGGAAAAGAAGAAAATTCTGTTTATTGGAACCGGAGGGACAATTACTGCCAAAATGGTTAACGGGAGTTGGAGACCCGGGGAATTCAATGAAACTGAATTGCTGGATTTTATTCCTGAAATAAAGAATTTGGCGGATATTAATACCATTGATTTACTCAATATTGACTCATCCAATATGCAGCCAAAACACTGGGTTGAAATCGCCAAAACAATTAAAGACAGTTATTCTGAATATGATGGGTTTGTGATTACTCATGGAACTGATACCCTGCATTACACCGCATCAGCCTTGTCTTTCTTATTGCAGGATTTATCAAAACCTATTGTGTTAACAGGTTCCTCCGCATATGCTGGGTTCTGATTCAAAAAGAAATATTCTGGATTCAGTTCGCATTGCCACAGAAACAAATATATGCGAAGTGATGATTGTATTTAACAGCAAGATTCTGAGAGGAAACAGAACCAAAAAATTCAGGGAAGTGGAATTTGAAGCATTTGAAAGTATAGGTATGTTGCCATTGGGCGTGATTGAACATGATATTAGATTAACAGGAGAACATTTCAAAAAAGAAAACAGTGAACTGAAATATTTTAATAAACTTGAGGAAAAAGTCTGCGTACTAAAAATAACGCCTGGATTCGATCCAAAAATAATCTCTAATTTAATAGAGCTTGGATACAAAGGAATAATTTTGGAAGGTTTTGGGGCGGGTAATGTTCCTATTGATGAAAATTCTCTTGTGCCTGAAATAGAAAATGCTGTGAAAAAAGGAATTCCAATTGTTGTGTCTTCACAGTGCGCAATTGGTTTCTCGTGGATGTACCTTTATGAATGCGGCAAAAAGGCTTTGGATGCCGGAGCAATTCCAGGTCATGACATGATTAGCGAAACCGCAATGACTAAATTAATGTGGATTTTGGGAAATTATCCTGATTATAATGTGGAGAAGATAAAAAAATTATTTCTGAAAGATATTTGCGGTGAAGTCTCCAACATAAGAACTCCAAAAGAAAAAAGAATCTGGGAATATTCATTATAATTTCAATTAACAATAATGGAACCTTATAATTTATTCTGGGTTATTTTGCTTACCTTTTTGCCAACACTGGAACTAAGAGCCTCAATCCCTTATGCTTTGGTTGTATTGGAAATGGATCCTTTAGTTGCGTTTTTTATTATTATTCTGGCAAATATAGCTCTTGGCGAGATAATCTTTTATTCACTTCACACAATTCTGCCTTATGTACTAAGAATAAAGATTCTTGAGAGAATCTACAATAAATGCGTAAAAAGGATTCAGAAAAAAATGCATGGACCTGTTGATAAATACGGGACAATTGGTCTTGCCCTGTTTATCGGAGTTCCCCTCCCGGGTTCAGGGGTGTGGACCGGGGCTTTAGCGGCTTTCCTCCTCGGATTTAAAAGAAAAGAGTTCTCTCAGGCAAATATTGTTGGTGTGTTAATTGCGGGGGTGATTGTGACCTTTGTGGTTATTGCCGGAGTTAATGGATTTTCTCTATTTATTAAATCATAGCTTCTTTTCTAAAATTCAGAATAATACCTTTATCTTACAGAATAAAGACTAAAAACCTTCTTTTACAGAATAAAGGATAAAAACCCCTTATTTAATTTAATGAATAAAATGGTTATGAACAGCAAACTTATCTATATTACTCTGGCATTTCTTTTAATCAGTCTTGCCTTTTTAGGGCACAAACAAGCGACAACGGGTAGTTTTATTGATAAGAGTATCGATTTGGAAGGTGGAAACCTTCTTATTTTTTCATTCTCTGACGCAAATTATAATGAAATATCCACTTTGAGAGATACAATTCAAACCAAATATCATGTTAATACCTATACAACAACAAGCGCAATTGAAACCCAATTATCAGTTGAATGTTCTGAAGATAATGTTGATGCGCTGATAAAAGACATTAACACAACCATGGAAATCAGCAGTTATGAACTCAGCAAAATAGACCCTAAATTAAGCGCAGGGATTTTTAATGAAATACTCTATGCTGTATTTATTGCTTTCATCGCAATAGCTATTATAATATTTCTCCTTTTCAGAACAGTCATCCCATCATTTGCAGTTGTCCTGTGCGCATTCTCTGATATTGTAATTACAATGCTTTTTATGAATATTTTTTCAATACCTTTATCCATAGTCACCTTTACCGCTCTTTTAATGTCCCTTGGTTATTCAGTTGACACAGATATTTTACTTACCACAAGAACCCTTAAATCAAGAAAGAGTTTTGATGAACAATACAAAAAAGCCCTTAAAACCGGACTTACAATGACAGCAACAAGTATGGTTGCGCTTATTTCGATTTTATTGATAACCGGGTTTTCATCTGTATTCGGACAACTTGCTGCAGTACTGATAATTTGCCTTATTGTTGACCTTCCAAACACCTGGATTCAAAATGCATCAATATTAAGGTGGTATTCTAATAAATACAAACACTGAAAGTTTAATTAAATTTAATTATGGGAAAATTCTGGAAACTTGTTGATAAAGTAATAAAAGAGTCAGATGTTTTACTATTATTGCTGGATGCCCGCCTTGTGGAAGAAACAATGAATCCTGAAGTGGAGGATAAAGTAGAAGATTCCGAAAAACCATTAATTTATGTTATAACCAAATGCGACCTTGTTGATAAAGATATTGTTGAAAAATACAAGAAAAACCTAAAACCCTGCGTCTTTATCTCAGCAAAAAAACATCTTGGAACAAAAATTCTGCGTGACAGGATTTTAATCGAAGCCGAAAAAGCCGGAATAAAAAATTACAATACAATCAATGTTGGGGTTCTTGGTTATCCAAATGTTGGAAAATCTTCATTGATTAATGCAATGAAAGGGAAAAAATCAGCTCCGACCAGCATAATCAGCGGGTACACAAAGAATCTGCAGATGATAAGAATCCACAAAAGGATAATGCTAATGGACACACCCGGAGTTATTCCTTATTCAGAAACTGATTATATAAAACATGCGCTTATAGGAACAATTGATTTCAACCAGATAAGAGAAGCGGATATAGTTGTAATTAAATTAATGGAACGATACTCGGGCATGATTGAATATTTCTACGGAGTGGATACTCAGAAAGACAAAGAAGAAACTATCAAGGAAATTGCGTTAAAAAGAGGAATTCTAAGAAAAGGTGGGGAACCTGATATTACAAAAACCGCAAAAACAATTATAAGAGATTGGCAGACCGGGAAGATTAATTAAATTTTTGGAATGAAAGTTATTATCCTTAATCAGAATTTA
The DNA here is from genome assembly GCA_030600555.1 of Candidatus Aenigmatarchaeota archaeon. Taxonomy (GTDB): domain Archaea; phylum Aenigmatarchaeota; class Aenigmatarchaeia; order QMZS01; family QMZS01; genus QMZS01. Next base: position 18,715 of record JAUVLW010000001.1, on the reverse strand, counting down.
ATTTTCTTGTTTGGATCTTCCTTGATTTTAGCAAGGAAAACAACATAATTCTTGCCATATATTTTTGCGCAATCCGGACAGGTTGTGAAAAAGAAATATAATCTTTCTAGCTCCTCATTTTTTGATTTTACATATTTTTTCATCTCTTTAATCCAGTCACCCATATTTTTAGAAGAACCTTCGTAAACTTTTGTTAAAAAAGTTCCTGATAATTTTACCATTTCCTCCCCGAGAATTTCTCTACTCACAGCAACGTAAATTTCAGAAGTTAGATAAGCCTTCTCATATGAAAGTATTAGCGGTTGCGGTGTAGTAGCCCCTACAAATTGAATTATCTCGTTCTTCTCTGACAAAACTTTCTTTAAGTTCCACGGAATGTGGAACAGACTTCTCACAGTGTATTTAATAAATAATTTATTCATCCACACAATTCTTTGATCCATCCAGGGTCTTGGATTAAATCTTAGACAACATCCGGTCCCGGATTTTTCATTAAATTGAGCCATAAAAATACTAAATAATTATATTAATATTCTCGGGGATTTCCAGAACAAGATAATATTTTCATAGAAGATTTTAAAAAGTATATGATTTTTATTTTTTATCTGCGTTTCTTGCTTCAGCATATTTCTCAATACCCCGCGAACCAAAGTAGAATGAGACCATTGAAAGATATACCCAGTTGATATATTCCATCATCGGGCTTTCCGTGAACAGTAAAATCAAGTAGACAATAGTGAAAGTAATCATCAAAGCCCTTCTTATTTCGTGCCTGTCCAACATCCCGGTTCTCTCTGGGAAAAACATTGCGATTCTGTCCGCAAGAGGCAATTTCTCCAGTTCTTTCAATTTCATTTCAAGTTGCTCAAGATCATCTTTGTTGTCTTTTTTATTTTCCCTGAGATTTTTAACTTTTTGCTTTCCCTCTTCGAGAATCATTCTTGAACTATAACTCAGGTAACTCATGGCAACGAGAGATAGAAAGAAAATAGTTATTGTAAATCCAGCAAAATAAATTCCGGTTCCACCCAGGAAAATACCAATTCCTAAACTGGTGGTGATTATGCTTAGGATAAAAATTAACATCCAGTAGAAGCCTCGGCACATAATTATAGTTTGGTTGGTTTAATAGTTAATCAAATAAATCGTTTTTTCTTCCAAATAATAAAGGAATCCATTTTGTTAGAAGTCTTAGTATTAATGAAATAAGTATTAATGAAACTAAAATTAGAATAATAACAAGAACTATTTTTAAGTCCTCAGAAGGACTCATTAAAAAAACCTCAACTAAAAAATTAAATAAAGTAATCAGAGCAATAAGGGTTGTTGCAATTACTATCAACCCATTAAATTCTTTATTTGCCTTAAGGTTTTCATTTTTATTTGCAACATCAAATCCTTTTTCTGTTAATTCAAATAATCCCTTATTTGTTTGTTCTATTAAATTTTGTTTTACCAAAAAAAATAATCCCCTGCACTAATTCAGCTCCACTTATTTTTAATCTCTTTGCTATGGGATGTTTATCCTCACTAAAATTCAACTTATTAGGTTCATTAGGATAATGTGGTGCATTTATATAAACATCATGTAATATTTTCTTCCATGACATTCCTGAATGAATATATTCATAACTACATTTTTTAGTTTCCACTTTGTCTTTTTTAGATTTCATACTTCCAAACATCCCTCCATGAACTTCTCATCCATCAACACTGAATTATCGCATTCGTGTCTTAGATGCCAAGAACCTCCTTTGTTAAAATAATAATTATCCACCTGTTTTCCTTTTGCCTGGACTGCTTTTATTGCGGGGATAAAATCCGCATCACCTGAAACCAGAATCGCTGTGTCATAGGCATCATTGTAGGCGAGAACAATTAGGTGGGTTGCCAGATATACATCATCTCCTTTTATTGTATAAATTGGTTTTTCATTTACAATTCTTTTCTGCAATCTCACCAACACCAATTTAAAGTTTGGAAGTTTTCTTAGTTTATCAAAAAATTCCTGCTGTTTCCAATAATTTTCTTTATCGCAGTTTATATCAAGAGGGGCATTGTAATAATATACCCTTACCAGTTTCCTTTTTCGCGCAAGTTTTCTCGCAAACTTCAGGAAATTAATGTCTTTAACCCCAATATTGGTTTTAAGCCCGTGATAAAAATTACTCCCATCTATAAAAATAACTACTCTCTCTGACATAAGATTACTTAATAATACACAATAATAATATCCCGGCATTGCCGAAACCATACCGGGGAGAATATAATATATATACATATTTATTAACTTATACCAAATTCATTGTTGTTGTATTAAAAAATTGTTTTCTTTTGGCTTAAGGGTTTTTCTTTTTTAAAAAGAAAAGCCTTATATGGACTTCTTTGAAATAAACGCGGATTTGCACATTCATTCAAAATACGCAAGAGCTGTTTCCGAAAAAATGGAAATTCCAATTCTTGCGGAACAGGCAAAACTGAAAGGGGTTCAGTTGCTTGGAACCGGAGACTGCTTACACAACAAATGGCTTGCCCACTTAAAAGAAACACTCAAAGGAGACGGAATTTACACTTACAAAAACAGCGAGACAAAATTTGTCTTGCAGACTGAGGTGCAGGCTCTTGGAAGAGTTCATCATGTAATCTTGCTGCCTTCTTTCTCAAAGGCGGATGAACTCAGAGAGAAACTTTCAAAATACTCAAACAATCTTGACGCTGACGGCAGACCGTGGCTGAAAATAATGGGTGAAGAAATTGCGGAGAAAGTTCTTGAATGCGACGGAATGTTCGGACCTGCCCACGCTTTCACTCCCTACTTTGGGATGTATGCGCATTTCAACACACTAAAAGAATGTTACGGAAAATACGCTGACAAAGTTTCTTTTCTTGAACTTGGTCTTTCCGCGGATTCGAAAATGGCGGACAGAATTTCCGAACTGCACAAATTAACTTTCCTTTCAAACTCAGATGCTCACTCGCCTTATCCATTAAGGATTGCAAGAGAATTCAACAGGCTCAAAATTAAAGACCTTACCTACGACGAACTTAAAAAAGCCCTGCACCAGAAAGACGGGAGAAAAGTAACCATGAACTGCGGGTTTTATCCTGAACACGGAAAATATCATTTGTCAAGATGCAAAAATTGTCTAAGATTTTACAAACTTGAAGACGCGAAAAAACTAAATTGGAAATGCGGCGAATGTGGGGGAATAATAAATAAAGGAGTGGTTGATAAAATACTTGAAATCTCTGACAGCGATGGAAATCCCGACAGGGTAAAATATGTTCACATCTATCCATTAACAGAAATAATCGCAACGGTCTATAACATTAAAACATTCTCTTCAAAAACAGTTTCAGGAGTATGGAATAAATTTGTCCAGCAATTCGGAAATGAAATTAATGTTTTAATTGACGCTCCGATAGAAGAATTAAAAAAAGTTGATTTAAAAGTCGGAGAATATATTGAGGCTTTCAGGAAAGAAGAAATTAAACAGATTCCAGGAGGAGCCGGAGAATATGGAAAACTCCTTCCTTTGGGGGAAAACGAAGAAATTGAATTTTTCAAGTATAAACAGAAAAATCTCGGAGAATTTTGATTATTTAAAATTTTGCTACTTATTAATTATGTCAAAGAGAATAAAAATAGATAGAATTGGATTTGACCCCGAAAATAATGCAATTTTTTTAAGCGGAAACGCAAAATCATTATTAACAAAAAAAACGGTTTATAGCTCAATTATTCCTGGAACAGAAACCGAATTACAGCAATTAGGTTCAATAATATACAATAAATCAAACAAAAACAATAGTTGCATTAAAACCTTTCTTGAGACTGCTGGAGAAGAAATAAATAAACTTGAAGTGGCAAAATATAAAGATGATGTTATTTCATCATTGTATTTATCAGAAAATTCTTTAAGTCCTGTAAAAAATGTGGCGGGACTCATATATGCTTTAGTTGGAGAAAGTGAAATAAACGCAGACAAAGGTTTGTTTAAAACCGATAAAAAAACACGCGAATATCTGAAATATATTGATTTTAAAGATATTGACTCTTTAAGAAAAATAAAAGTTTTAGACAAAATTTCAATTAATAAAGAAGATTATAATAAACTTGAATTTTCCAATATAATAGAAAGTCAAAAGATGGCATTGCATCCAACAATACCAGTTCCAATACCTATAGGTGTTGAAAAATTCCTTGTGTATACAACTAACGAAACTAATCCCAATAATAAATTAAAATACGCTTTCGTCGCTCCAAAAGACACACAAATAATAAATAAAATTGCGGAACTTAAAAATAATGAAACTGAATTGCCTGAAATCAATAAATCCATTGCAGAAGTCCAATATGATTCTTTAGAAATAGCAGAACATATTCTTAAGAACAAAGGTTATCAATCAGAAGCTGTGTATTTTGATGTGCAACCAACCCAGCCTTTAGATGAATCTACCCTTGTAGTTAATCCCTACAAAGTTGCGATATTTCTGAAAAAAGGCGACAAGATAAAAATCTTACCTGGTTCAGATTATTATGGTATTGGATTGGGTTTTCTAAATGACCCGGATTTATATTTAAATGAAAATAACCTTTTACCTCAAAAAATAAATGTTCCTAAAAATGATTATACGGGTTATGCTTAAATAAATTTCTCTTATAACCTAAAAACAAATACCATTTGTTTAATTTATATCAGTAAAAATTTATGAACTTATGTTTAATCTGCAAAGGAGTAAGAAAATTGTGTGGGAGGGATAAATGCCCATTGCTGACAAAAATATATTACCAAAAAATCTCAACCCCAAAAATCAAGGAAACTTTGTTTGGACCTTCCCCAAAATCTGTTTTTGTTGGTCATGAAGGATATCCTAATTTATTAGTCGGACCTATGATTTCACTGAATGAGTCCAATCTTGAAAGACAAGATACACCTGAAAAAATGTACGGTATGGATCTTAACAGCATTGTCAAAGACAGATATTCTCTTGTAAGGGGTAAATTGAAAAAAAATATTTTCACAAAAGACAGATATATTCAGGAGTTGCAGGACATAACTCTTTCAATAAAACCTGTGGACCTGGAAATCAATTTCTCAAAGAAACCTTCATTCTTGCAATCATTCTCAACAATCACTCAGCCAATGGGAGCGAGCGGGGAAGTAAATAAAATAAAACTGGTGGATAATCCTAAAATCACAAAAAAAGTTTATGGTCTGATTGACGGGGAAATGAAAGCAAATGACGCCGCAATAGAATTCTACAACTCAAAATTTGAAGTTTCACAGATTTCAAAAATTCTGAGTTCAGGGGTTCTCGGGGTAAAAAAGAAAATTGTGCCAACAAGATGGAGCATCACAGCAATGGATGATTTGTTAGGGAAACATTTTATAAAACAAATAAATGACTTTGATTCTGTTAATGAATATTTTTTATTCACAAACAATTATCTTGATAACTATTATTACATTATCCTGATTCCGGGAAACTGGGAATTTGAACAATTTGAATCCTGGTTCCCGGGTACTTTATGGAACCTTCAGGGAAAAGAACCGAGTGTAACTATAGAACATGAAGGATGCGGAGGAAGGAAAAAATACGCAATTTCACAGAGCGGGGGTTATTACGCCGCAAGGTTCGCTGTTGCCGAGGGTTTGTTAAGAATGAAAAAGCAAGCAAGAGCAATTGTGATAAGAGAAATTCACGAAGGATATGAAATTCCTGTTGGGGTGTGGGAAGTCAGGGAAGGGATAAGAAATGCTTTCAAACTAAACTATGATAAATTTACAAATTTAAATGAACTGTTCAATTTCTTAAACGCAAAATTAAGACTTCCTATTGAAGAATACAATAAAAAAAGCAAACTATTAACCCAAAGAAGAATATTTGATTTTTGTTAATTAGCTGAACTTATTCAGATTATCAAACGCAGAACTCTTTAACTAATTTTACACGGGTATTTTCATCAAAAACCCTAATTTCATTATTTTCAAAACTATACAAATAATCAACCATAACATTCACTTAAGAATTTACTTTATTTAATATTATGCAGGGGTAGCCAAGTGGTCAAAGGCGCAGGGCTAAGGACTCTGTCTGTTAGTCGGTTCGGGAGTTCGAATAAGATTTCATTAGTTGCTTCGCAACGATGCATCGTCCAAAGGACGAATGTCTTTAGAAAAGAAACACCTTAAGCAAAAGAAACTAAAATTACATCTTACCGGAAGTCTCCCCTCCTGCATTTTTAAACTTTTAGGTATTTTTATGGAATCACCTGAAAACCGAATTATACATATAGGAGAAAATATCTTATTTATCCCTGATGAAGAAGAAATAAGAGTTCATGGTAAAAAACCTCATATTGGATATGGATGGGATGAAACCGAAGACCACTCAGGGGTACGCCCTTATTTTATCAATCTTGAGGACCTTGAAAAAGTTCCGGAATTTAAGCTGAAAACTGCGATAATAAACCAATTATTAGGCGAGTACACAGAATTAAACTATTACACCAAAGCCAGAAGAACTATTGGCGGAGGACTGGAAATAAGCTACAGAAACCCTTACAAATAGACTATATCCACAGCTGAATTCTCAAGAAAAGGATATAATCAAATTGAAGAACATTTTTAACCCCATTTAAATTTTTTAATTAATTATGGACGCAGAACTAAAATGCAAAATGAAAGAGCTTGAAGCTAAAAAATGGATGAAAGTTAACCTTATATTTGAAGTTCTTGGGATGAATAAAGAAATTGTGGAGAAAAGCCTGAAAGAACATATTGATAAACTAGAGAAAATAAAAACATCTTTAGTCTATAAAAAAGACTTCAGCAAAATAGAAAAGGTTGAAAAACCAATGAAAGGCATTGAATTTGCATACTCGCAGATTGTTGAAACCGAAGCAATGGTTCAGGATTTGAAAACCCTTATGGTTATAACTATTTCTTATGGTCCAAGTTCAATTGAAATTCTAAAACCAAATACCTTAAATATCTCAGCTGGAGAAATACAAGATGTCGCAAACATGACTTCCGGGGTTATCCATCAGATTGCCTCTGCGGGTTTAGGCGGAATTATAGCAACACCTAAGAAATAAGCTGAATATTTTTTGTAATCTGGCAAATAGATTTTATATTGGAGCTAAACCCATACTCATTGAAGAGCCAAACAAGACCCCAACTGCAAAAGATATTAAAAAATAACAGACTATGGGAATTATATACAAAAAGATATATCTTTTATCACCGGAATTCTGTAGATATTTGTAGACAAAACTTAAGTTAAACAACACCATTAACAAGAAAAATAACAAATCAGTACTTGGAAAATTTACTAATGAAGAATATGAATTTGGCAATCCTGAAAAAACCCGATCTGCATTGCTAATAAATTGAAACATCAATTCCATATATTTTAGAAAACCAAAAACAATAGTGCTTATTGTTGAAAGAATAACAGGCAATAGAATATAATCCAGATTCTTACATTCACTTTTATCTAAAAGAAACTTAAACAATAAACCAAGTATTACAGAAAAAATAATTATTGCTGCATAACCTAATAAATCTGAAACAAATATCATATAAGGCAATGTGAAAAGTAACAGGAGTGAAGAAACAAAAAATGCGACAAATGAAATTAGATAAACTAAAAATCTAGGGAGTTTTTTGTTTGAAATTTCATGCATTTCATTAGTTTTCTTAAGCATAATTATAATTTGAATGTATATATGAAACAAGTAATTATTGTTAGAACTAATCTAAAAATGGGTAAAGGAAAAATTGCGGCTCAGGTTGCTCATGCAAGCATAGGTTCCTATAAAAGAGCGGATAAACAATTGAGAGAAATCTGGGAAAAAGAAGGAGCCAAAAAAATTGTTCTGAAAGTTAAAGATGAAATGGAACTGATAGAATTACAAAAAAGAGTATTTGAAAAAAACCTGCCAAATTATCTAGTAATTGATGCCGGGTTAACCCAACTTCCAAGCGCAACAATTACCTGCCTCGGGATTGGTCCTGCAGAAGACAAAAAAATTGATGAATTAATTAAAGACCTCAAATTATTATAACTATTAAATTTCAATATTACTTATGAAAGCGGTAAAAGCGAAATTATTGTATGATGGTTCAAAAAACACAAAAGAAAATGTTTATATTATATTTGATAAAAAGATTAAAAAAATTACCGCAACAAAACCAAAATGCGAAATTATTGGTGAAGGAATTGTTACACCAGCATTTGTGGATTCTCATTGCCATATTGGATTATGCAGAAGCGGCGAACCTTATCAGGAAGATGAAGCTAACGACCCTATGGGACCTTTCCTTTTTGCAGACCCTTTGGATTCAATTTATCTTGAAGACAAAGCATTTTCAGAATCTGTTGAGCATGGAATTTTATACTCAAATATAATGCCTGGAAGCGGAAATATAATTGGAGGGCGATGCGTCTTAATAAAAAATTACGCAAAAAACGCCGAAGAAGCATTTATGAAATACACTGGAATCAAGATGGCTTTTGGTTACAACCCAAGAAGCACAACTGAATGGAAAGGCTCAAGACCTTATACAAGAATGGGGGCAGCATATCTTTTGAGAAGCAAATTATCGGAAGCGGTAAAAGCAAAAAAACTCATTGAAAAGAAAAAAAAGAAACCCGAAGAAATTGGTTATTTAACTGAACATTTAATTAGGATAATTGAAAACAAAGAAAGATTAATGATTCATGTTCATAAAGAAGATGATATAATTGCAATAATTAGAATAGCAAAAGAATTCAAACTAAAAAACATTGTGATAAATCACGCATGCGACATAAACACAGAAAGAGGATTTAAAATAATCAAAGATTCAGGATTCCCTGTGGTATATGGTCCTGTGGATTCCTTCCCGCCTAAAGTTGAATTAAAAAATGAAAGTTGGAAAAATATAGGACTTCTTGCAAAATCTAATTTAAAATATGGTTTGATAAGCGACCATCCTGTAGTCCTTCAAAGAAATTTATTTTTGCAATTAAGATTCTTCAAATACTTTGGTCTCAGCAAAGCAGAATGCATCTCAATAATAACCAAACAGAATGCTGAAATTATTGGTGCAAAAGAAATCGGAGAAATAAAAGAAAATAAACTCGCGTCTTTAATTGTGTGGAAAGAAGACCCTTTTTCATTAGGAGCCCATCCTAAAATAGTAATCGGAGAAGGTGAAATTTTGTGTTGATATGTTATATTTAATTGGTATTGGTCTCTGGGATGAAAAAGATATTTCTATTAAAGGTTTGGAAGCCGCAAAAAAGTGCGATAAAGTTCTCATCGAAAGATACACAAGTTTATGGAAAGGGGATTTAGAAAGTCTGGGTATTGATGCAGAAACGGTGGAGAGGGAAGATTTAGAAAATAATATCAATAATATTCTGGACACCGCAAAAGAAAAAGATGTTGCTTTGTTGGTTCCCGGAGATTCTCTGATTGCGACAACTCATAATTCAATTCTGCTTGACGCAAAAAAATCCGGAGTTGAAACAAAAATAATACATTCAAGTTCTATATTTTCCGCAATCGGAGAAACAGGATTGCAAATTTATAAATTTGGGAAAGTCTCAACAATATCCTATTATTATTCTGAAGCGCCTTATAATCTACTTGAAGATAATCTTAAACAGGATGCGCACACATTATTCCTTCTGGATATCACAAAAGAAAAACTTATGACCTGTGGTGAAGGGTTAAAAATATTGCTTGAGCTGGAAAATAAATTCAAAAAAAATCTTCTTTCAGAAGAAACTGAAGTTGTTGTTTTTTGCAAAGCAGGAAGCAGTGAACAAATTTTAAGATATGATAAAATAAAAAACCTGCTCAATCAGGATTGCTTTCTCTGTGTTATTATAATCCCCGGTAAACTACATTTCCTTGAAAAAGAATATTTGGATTCTCTAATAGATTAATTTCTGTATCTCAGCCAGATAAAATATATAGAGGTCTGGCAATCTATAAAATTATTTGAATATACTCAATAAAGCTGTTTACCCACCTTTTAAAAAATTAATAATTAAATATTTATGCTCCTGTAGTCTAGCTCGGTCCAGGATCCCGGCCTTTCGAAGTCAGCCTTTAAAAAAAGGCCGACACCCGAACCAAGAAATTGGTTAATAAAGAAAGGTATGAGACGCAAAGTCTATGACATGGAGACAGCCGGTGACCCGGGTTCAAAGCAACCCTTTTCAGCGTGATTGTTGAAAAAGGTCTGCACCCCAAAAAGTAATTTTAGGGTATATGAGAATCCCGGCGGGAGCATGCTTTTAATTATGGAAGAAGGAACAATTTACGTACCTGAAGGAATTGATGATATTGGCTACAAAACACCGAATTCTGTGGGTTATGATATATGCTCAAATGAAACTCTAAAAATTTCCCCAAAGACAAGCAAAGTGGTAGATACGGGAATGATAGTTAAACTCAACAATAAAAATATATTTGTCTCTCTATTTGTAAGAAGTTCTCTCCCTGTGAAGAAAAACCTGATGATGTTAAATTCTGTGGGGATTATTGACCTTGATTACTGCGGAAAAGAAGACTCAATAAAACTAAATTTATACAATTTTGGGGAAACTGAAGCTATTATTGAAAAAGGCGAGAGAATAGGGCAAATTGTGTTCCTGAGATTTGAAAAGCCTGATTTAAATATAATTCATGATAAAGATTTGCTTGATGAAAATAGTCGGGGGGGTTTTGGAAGCACTGATAAAAAATAGTTTATTTCTCTGGAATAAAACCGCAGCAAATAACCTAAAATCCAATTATTTTTTAAAAAATTAATTATTTCCCCTGGGTTTTATTTGACCTGATACTTGGTCTTATCTTTTCAGCACCATTTCCTTTACGGCTTAAACCTCTTGATTTTTTGGCAGCTGAAGTCATACCTCTGAAAACTCTGCCTTTATGCTGTCTTTCGAGCATCCAGTTAACATCTTTATCATTCCTTATTTGAGGATGAGTTTTATCCACTAAGATTACTTCAAACCAAGTGCTTTTACCGTCTTCGCCAATCCAATAAGAATTTAAAACCTCAAGATTTGGGAATTTTCTCGCAACCCTTTCTTCAATTATGACTTGTTTGCTCTTTTTTGCCGGTATTCTTGTACCTAAATTTGATGGTTTCCTTCCTTTTGTTATTCTGGTTCTCACTCTGGTTCCTTTCTTAATTTTCGCTCTTGTAACTACAAATCCCTGTTTTGCCTTATATCCTAACGCTTTAGCCCGATCTAATCGGGTTGGTTTGTCTATTTTAACAACAACATTTTCTCTTCTATAAGTTATTAATCTCTCTTTATAAACCTCATTTTTCTTGGGTGCTTTCCAGATTTCTCTCAAATATTTACTAAATCCCATTATAAAACTAATCAAAATAATTTAATACCTATATTATATATGAACACGATAGTAAAACTAATAATTGGGGTATTAATTACCCTGTCGGGGATTGCCTGGTATGTATTCCATAGTTCTTTTGAAATGGCTGGATTAGTGGACTCTTTATTTAGTCTAAAAGTGCTTCTCTCAGGCTCTGTTGGAATAGTTCTGATTTTAACAGGATTGTTGATAATGTGGGTGGAACTAGAAGAACTCAAAGACGTAAAATTAAAGAAAGAAATTGACGGGGATAAAAAATCAAAGAAAAAATAAGTTTGATTTTATTTTTTGGGAATTTTATATTTTTATTTTAAAAAAATACGCTTCAGGAAGGATTTTCATTTCACCCCAATTAAGTCCTTCTTTTTGCGATGCAAAAAGGGGTGCCATCTAAAGATGAGCATTTTTGGGGTGCAGACCTTTTTCAACAATTACCTTGAAAAGGGTTGCCTCGAACCTTCGACCTCCTGGTTAACAGCCAGATGCTCTACCTGCTGAGCTACTGAAGCATAACTGAATATCATTAAATTTATAAATTATCCAAATAATAATATTTACCTGTCTAATAATTATGTTCATGATATTAATTTACCTGATGGGGCTTATAGACATAATAATAGGTGTTCTGCTTATGATGAGTTATTCAAACAACCTGTTTGCAGTTATAATAATTTCAATCATCCTTTTGAGAGGAATTACTACATTTATTCAGATATTGCCTCCTCTGACAATTTTGTTAAAAATATATTCACTGGTTGATTTAGCAATACCTTTCCTTATATTGTTCTCTTATGGATTCAGCAACCCAGGCGTAAACCTGATATTTATCTATTTCCTAATTAAGATAGGATATTCTATATTCTCTTATTTTCTGTTTAGATAATTATGTTCGGGAAAAAGAAACCAAAACTTCCTTTGCACACGATTCTGAGACTTTCAAAAGAACTCGGAGCTGAGAGAGTAAGCAAAGAAGCAGCCCTCGAAATCTCAAAATATATGATTGAAGAACTTGAAAATATTATAAAATTCGCGGATAAATTTGCGAGACACGCTGAAAGAAAGACTATTATGGCGAATGATATCAAACTTGCTGTGGAAAAAATTAAATAATTCTGAACTAAATTATTATAGTTATATGAATTGATTATACTAATTATGTCTATAAAAGGCTTTTGTGTATTATTTTTACTGGCTCTTGTAATACTTACCAGTGGGTGTATTGATAGCGAGATTTATAATATTGCTAAAAAAGGGGATGTATCTTTATGCGATGATTTGGATACAAGCGATAATTCAGAACGCATCGAAAAGTGCTATGCTGCTGTTGCAAAAGAAACCGGCAATGTATCTATCTGCCAAAGAATGCCTAAAGAAAGCAGGTATATTGGTAGATGTTATGAAAACGTTGCAGTGAAAACAAACAATGAATATTTATGCATAAATATAGAATCAGACGTCAGACGTGAAAATTGCTACACAACTATTGCAATTAATAAAAATGATATGTCAGTATGCACAAAACAAGTTAATACTTGGGGTGTAGACAGATGTATTTTGAATTTTGCAAAAAAAGCAGGGGATGTTGATACCTGCCGCACAATGGAAATTACGGACACTATGTACAGGGAAGAATGTATTTTATATTTTGCGCAGAAAAACAAAAATGAATTATTGTGTGAGGAGATAAATGACCCGAAATATAGAGATGACTGCTACCTGAAAGTTGCTCCGCTTATAAGCGGAAACCTATTGTGCAGGAAAATTGACAATCAGGCAAAAAGAGAACAGTGTCATATGAAACTTGCGGTGATTATGAATAATGAAGGGGAATGCAGCAATATTGAATATGAAACTTATTCGTGGTATAGTTGTATCAAGCAGGTTGCAGTTGCCAAGAAAGACAAAAATATTTGCAGTCTAATGGATATTAAAAATACTGAGGAGATAAAGAGTTGTAAAATGCAGGTTGCTAATGCGATTGCTTCGGAATAAAAAGAATGATTAATTTTCTTTGAATTTTTTGGCTAATGGTTTAATTGAGTATTTTTTACCATGTTAGAGAATTAATAAAATTAGAAGGATTTAAATAATGGAGGTTAAAGAACAGATAAAAGAACTTATTGAAAAATATAACAAGGTTGTAGAAGAAAAGAAACTCAAAAAATACAATGAAGAAATGACCAAAAAAAAGTTTATTGAGCCTCTTTTTGAGGCATTGGGCTGGGATATGAAATCTGACGATGTTGCGCTTGAAGAAAAAGTCTCCAAAGGCAGGGTGGATTATTCTTTTAGGATTAATGGAATTCCAAAATTTTTCCTTGAGGCAAAAGCATTAAAAATTGATTTGGACGACCCTAAATTCATAAAACAGGCAATAAATTACGCATGGCACAAAGGTTGCACTTGGGCGGTTCTCACAGACTTTGAAGCAGTTAAGATTTTTAATGCTGAATGGAAAACCAGCAATCCTTTGCAGACGCATTTAAAAACAATTCCCTATTACGAATTTTTGGATAGGTTTGAAGAATTATGGCTTTTATCAAAGGATAGTTTTGAAAAAGGTTTGTTGGATAAAGAAGCTGAAAAATGGGGGAAGAGAACCAAAAAAATTCCAATTGACAAACAACTTTTATCTGACTTCACAAGATTCAGGGAATTGTTGTCTAAAAGTATAAACAAACTCAATCAAAACCAAAATATAACAGAAGAAGATTTGGATGAATCTGTTCAGAGAATTTTGGACAGGTTGCTTTTTATCAGGAACTGCGAAGACAGGGAACTTGAAGAACCTCAACTAAAACCTATTTTAAGAGAATATGAAAGTCATGGAAAAGGACAATTAATAGAACATCTTAGAAATGTTTTTGTTTATTTTGATGAACAATACAACAGCAAAATATTTGCTGAACATTTATGCGATAATCTGAAAATTGACTCTGATGTTTTGATTGAAATAATTTCAGGTTTATATCAGACAAAAGATAAATCAGTCTCCTATAATTTCGCTTATATTGAAGCTGATGTTTTAGGAAATATTTATGAGCAGTATTTGGGGCATATTTTAAAGAAAACCGCAAAGAGAGCAAAAATTACTTCCGGGAAGGCTTACAGAAAAGAACAGGGAATTTATTATACCCCAACTTATATTGTTGATTATATTGTTAGAAATACTTTAGGTGAATTGCTTAAGAAGAAGAAAACAGATGTTGAGAAAATCAGGGTTTTAGACCCCGCCTGCGGTTCGGGTTCTTTTTTGATTAAAACCTTTGATGTTCTTAATGAATACTGGAAAAATAAAGACAAAAAATACAGTCAGACTCAATTAGATACTACTTTAGGAACTCCGTACACGAAAAAATCAAAAATTCTTAAAGACAATATTTTCGGTGTTGATTTGGACAAACAGGCTGTGGAAATTGCACAACTTAATTTATTGGTGAAAATTGCGGAGAGAGGACACAGACTGCCTCTATTGCAACAAAATATCAAAAACGGCAATTCTTTGATAGATGATGAAGAAATTGCAGGTGATAAGGCTTTTAAGTGGGGGGAAGAATTTAAAGAGATAACTGAAGAAGGGGGTTTTGATGTGGTTATTGGGAATCCTCCTTATATCAGTAATATAAATCTAAGCAACAAAGACAAAAGTTTTTATTCTAAAAACTATTTATCCGCAAGTCAACAATATGATATTTTAATCTTATTTATTGAAAAAGGTATAAATTTACTCAAAGAAAATGGAATATTGAGTTTTATTATTTCAAATAAATTTTTAGTTTCTGGATATGGAAAAAAACTCAGGGAATATTTGTTAACCAATACAAAAATATTGAAACTAATTGATGTATCTAATTTGGATGTTTTTAAAGATGCCTCCACATATCCAATTATTATCATATGTCAAAAATCAACTAAAATTAATGACAACCACCTAATTGAAATTAATTCTAAGATAAGTTCAGAACAAGAATTTCTAGCAAAAAAGTTCCACAGAATAAAAATTAAACAAAATATGTTTAAGAATAATGAAGACTATCTATTTGAGATTCACATAGATAATGAAGCAAAAAACCTTATCACCAAATTAGAATCAAATAGTTTATTGTTAGGAGAATTACTGGATATTAAAAAAGGTATTGAGACGGGTGGAGACAAACAATTTGTTATTTCTAAAGATGAGGTAAACTTATTGGATTCAACTAAAAAGAAATATTTAGTCAAATTACTGCATTCAAGAGATATAAACAGATATTATCCTAATTGGTCTGGCAAACAACTTATTTATGATGTTAAAAGTCTGAAAGGTCCTAGAAATAAAGAACTTTTTGAAAGAGAAAAAATAGTTACTTGTAGAACCGTAAAAAAATTAAGTTTCTCCTATGATACTGAAAAAATGTATTTAACGGATACAACTCAAATATTAATTCCAAAAAATAAACAAATTTCATTGAAATTTGTTTTGGGTATAATAAACTCCAAATTAATAAACTATTTTTACAGTAAAAAATTTGAATCTTCTCATATGCGTGGGGGCTATTTTAGATGTTTTAAACAATATCTGGATAAAATACCAATAAATCAAATTTCAAAAACCGAACAACAACCATTAATCAAATTTGTAGATAAAATGCTTTCTCTGAATAAACGACTAAATAAAATTGGCGATAAGAAAACAGACGAAAGGGTGAGAATTGAAGGAGAAATTGAAAAGATTGATAAAGAGATTGATGATTTAGTTTATAAACTTTATGGATTAACCGACAAAGAAATTAAGGTTGTTGAGGGTGAAATGAAGTAAAATGGTGGTTGAATTTATTGCAATAATTATATCTCTAATTAGCTTATGTATTTCTATTTATATTCTCACAAGAAACAAAGCGATTTTAGTTGCAGAAAAACATTCATTAATATTGAAGAAAAAGTATAAAGAAATCTGGGTTTATTTCTATCTAACAAATATTGGTGAAAAACCCACAACAATAAAATCAATAGATTTTTATACAAAAAACAAATTCATGCCTAAAACAACAATTCTTAAGGTGATAGATAAAACAATAATTGGAATAGGGGAAGAATTACCAACAAGTCCGATACTTTACAATTATGAACCAATAAATTTTCCTTTATTAATAGAACCTCATATTACAATGAAATTATTAGCAAAGCTTAATTTTTCTAATGAAAATATTTTCGAAAAAGAAACTAGAAATGATAATCTCCAGTATACCTTAAGAATAAAACATTCTAATAAATTATTTAAAAAAAGAATCTAAAGTTTGTAATAACTTAAAACAAATATTAAGAAAAACTAATAATACAATACAATTAATTTATGGTGAATTATAAAAAAGAATCTCGAGAAGAAAATACAATTGATTTAATTTATAATGAAGCCAAAGATTCTTTAAATATCTTGATTCAAAGTATAGATGGCCTTAATACCAAAACAAGTATTCTGATTGGTTTTATTGGGGTAATACTAAGTACAATATTGGGTTTTTCTTACTCAAATTATTGCTTATTTGTTGATGGTTTGGTATTGTTATTTGTAGCTTTATTTTTATGTGTATATAGTTTTAGAGTTGAAAATTATAGAAAAGACCCTAATCTCAAAGCCCTTTGGGATAATTATTCTGAAAAAGATAGTAAAACTATAAAGAAACAACTTATTGCCAATTTTATTGAATCCTATGACGAAACTGAAGCCAAGATAAATAAAAAAGTAAAATACATAAATTGGAGTATTATATTTTTGTTTTTAGGTTTAATATTATTAACTTTAAGTACTTTATTATGACTAGATTCATAAAAACTAAAGAAATATCAAATATAAAACCGGATTCAAAATTGAGAAGGTATATAAACATGAGTGAAGATAAAATATGGTAGAAGAAGATACAACAATACCTAAAAAAGCACTTGTGGCTGATCCTGATTTAAGAAAATATATGAAGAAAAACTTTAATCCAGATAAAAAAGAATAAAATACCCACGGTTCGCTCCGCTCACTCCGTAGCAAATTGTGATGTATTAAATTTATTGGGGGTGATAGGAAACAACTATAAATGTAATGCACTTGTAATGGTCACTGCAACCATTATAATAAATATAATTAACATTATGACTATTAATATTATTTCTATAATTTCTTTCAATGTTTATAGTTTATGGAATTAGTTAAAGATGAAAATGGCATAGATATAAATAAAGCAACTTTAACAGTAATTAGATACTTTGAAGAAATTCACGGCAATTTAGGGTTGCTTTCTTTCAGAGTGCAGGATGTCAGACCCAATTCAGATGAAAATATTTGGATTGTTGATTGTAATTTTTATCCAAGTCTGGGAAATAAAGAAAGGGTGTATTACAATGTGAAAGTAAATATAAAAACAGGGAAAATAAATTCAGTAAAACAAGTTAACAAGAATGACAAAGAATAAGGATATTTTCAATTTATGTCTTGATAATCCCGCAAAATTTTTGCAGATTCTTAATAGAGGTATTGTGATTGACACAAAAATATTAATCTTATATCTGATAGGCGTTATTGATATGAGAAAGAATACAAAATATCTTAGGAGTTTTAATTATAATTTAAGCGATTTTAAAGCTTTTATAAACTTTAAAGAAAAATTAAAAATAAGAAATTTTATAGTTACACCCAACATTCTCACAGAGTTTTTTAATCAAATAGAAAATAAGTTAAGTCCAAACTTTTTCCCAAAATACAAAGAAGAATTAAAACCCTTTATTGAAGATTTTGAAGAAAAATATTATCAAAAAGAAAAAATAGTAAAATTGCCTAAATTTGGAGAATTTGATTTTACAGATTTATCTATTTATTTATCAGCCAGTTTAGATAAACACAACATAATCACTCCTGATAAATCATTGTATTATTTATGTAAAGGGAAAAGTAATTCTTTAATTATTAGTCTTGAAGATATACGAAATTTAGATTTAAATCTGGGTATTTTTGGCAGAGAATAATTAAATTTAACAATAAATTCTGTAAGAAATTTTAGAATTGTTTTCTTTGGTTTACTCCTATTCTATTTTTTTAGTTTAAATTTTCTATTTTATCCACGAAACCAACAAAAATCCAAAATAACCTATAAATACCTTATATATCCCTATATTAGTTATGGATACTCTTTCTAATACTGGAAATAAAAAAAATCTTGCTCAGATTTTACTTTTTTTAAAACACGCGAAAAAGATTGAAGGGAAAACCAAGTTCCAGAAGATGATGTTCCTTGCGCAAAAAGAAAATAAACTTAGCAAAGAATTTGAGTTCATAAAATA
>JAUVLW010000015.1 GCA_030600555.1 Candidatus Aenigmatarchaeota archaeon | reverse complement strand
TTTGTGGAATTCTGCAGATTGTGGTCTTGGTTTGGTTTTACTTATTTATTTATCTTATTAAATTATTCTTATCTTTCACCTGCTGTTGGTTTCCTGTGTTCATATATAGTTGTATTTATTTTGTTCTCACCTTCAGTATTAAAACTAATTCCTAAAGTAAAACTAAAATTCAATAAAGAAATATCAAAAAAATTGGTTATATATGGATTGCCTTTAATGTTATCTTCAGTAGCAGGAATTGTTATTGGTCATACAGACACAATTTTAATTACATTTTTCCTTGGTCTGGAAAAAGTAGGTATTTACCAGACAGCCCAGCCAACAGCAAGACTGCTCTGGTTTTTTTCAGGAGCATTTGCAATAATTTTATTCCCTCTTGTGGTGGAATTAAAAACCAAAAAAATTAAAGGTCTTGAAAATGGAATTTCTCTTATTTACAGATATATTTGGATTGTAATACTTCCACTCTCGCTAATGGCTTTCTCTTTTTCAAAAGAATTGCTCAATTTATTCTTCGGTTCTTTTTATGCGCAGGGTTCTGATGTTTTAAAAATCCTTGCAATAGGTGCTCTATTTTTCTCAATAGTCCAGATAAATGGGGTTATTTTCAATGGATTAGGAAAACCAAAAAAATACACAAAAATAGTTTATTTTGGAGCAATAATGAATTTGATAGGTAATTTAATATTTATCCCTATAATAGGAATCACCGGCGCCGCAATATCTACCTTGATGACTTATATCATAATGTTTTTATTCAGTTTTGTGGAATTAAAAAAATTAATCAAAATAAAAATTCCTTTCAGAGAATGGGGTCTTACTTTTTTCTCAGGTATTGTTTCTCTTTTATCAATATATCTATTAAAAAGTCTGATTATCACATCAAATGTAATTCTCGAAGTTGCCCTCTGTTTTTCCATTTCTATGATTTTATTTAGTGGTTTGTTGATTTTCCTCAAAGTAATCAACATTAAAGAAATAATGGATTTAACAAAACAAGTTATTAAAAAATAGATAACCTTATATATACTTTAAATAATTTTTTAATGTTTTATAATGGAAGAAATAAAAATTCAAAATGTGGTCGTATCTGCGCATGTAGAGGCCATATTTCCTTTAACGAAAATTGCGGAAGAATATGTTGATGCAGAATATGAACCCGAAGCATTTCCCGGACTTGTAATGAGATTAAAAGATCCAAACATCACAGCCCTTGTTTTCAGGTCAGGAACTATAGTTTGTGTTGGTTCAAAAACAGAAAAAGAAGCCAAAGCAGGAATAGAAAAAATAATGAAAATGATAAAAAAACTTGGCGTAAAAATAGAGGATAAATACAAAACAAAAATCGAGAATATAGTTGCTGTAGGAACTTTAGGATATGATTTGAATCTTGAAAATCTTGCCTTTAAGATGGAAGACTCAGAATATGAACCTGAGAATTTCCCTGGTCTTATCTGTAGATTGACAGAACCAAAAGTATCTTTCCTTGTGTTCTCAAGTGGGAGTATTGTTTGTGTTGGCGGGAAAAAGATAAGCGACGCTAAAGAAGGTTTAGCTTTGATTGAAAAAAAACTAAAGAAGTATTCTTAATTTTTTACTTTTTTATGCTTAAAGCTTTTATTTTTGATTTGGATGGAACTTTAACTGACTCTATTAATATATGGACTACTCTTTTTAAAAAAACATTTAAAAAATACAAAATAGATGTTAGTGAAGAAAATATCAAAAATCAATTTGGCAAACCTTATACAGAAATTATTGAATACTTTGTTCCCGAAGACAAAAAAGAAGCAATAAAACAATTTAAAATAGAAAAAGATAAAATAAGTATTGAAAAATTTAAACCATTTCCTTTTGTTTCAAAAACACTCAAACAGTTAAAACAAAAAAATATGAAGGTTGCGATTGCAACAGGAAATAATAATTATATGATTGATAAAATTCTTGAAAAATATAATTTGAATGAATATATTGATTATCATATATGCACAGAAGAAGTTAAAAAAACCAAACCCGACCCTGAAATGATTTTTAAAATTCTAAAATACCTGAAAATTGAGAAGAAAAAATCTATATTGATTGGTGATTCTCCTTATGATATTCAAATGGCAAAAAACGCGAAAATAAAATCCTGCGCTGTTCTCACGGGTGTATTAAATAAAAAATCCGCTGAAGAAATAAAACCGGATTATATTTTTAAAAATGTTGAAGGTGTTCTTGAGTTAATTTAAATAAAGTTCTCAGATTTGAATGGAAGATGACTATATAATAAAAATCCATAAGATTTTAACAGCAAGGGTTTAATTCTATTAAAAATTATCCCATCAATTCCACTTCTATTTCGTCCTTTAATTTCTTAGTAAGCTTTATTTTTATCTCTCCTATTGGTATATCGATCTCTGTGAATTTGATTTTCGAAAACTCTTTATTATATTCCTGATACCCTAAGTAATATGAAATTTTATTATCGAGAAATTCTATTTTACCTTTCATTAACTTTAATTCAATTATCCTTGAAGAATTTATTGGTTCTGATATTAAATCAGAAACTGAAAAAGATATATAATTTACTATATTTTTTCCCTGTTCAAAATCCATCTCCTGTTTCTGTTCCTGAATTATAGGAACTCCATATTGAATCACCATACCAACCACAGATAAAGAAAGCACAAGAACCAAAACCGCAGATACTACAACATTCATATATTATTATTGTTTAAATCTACAAAACCCCAGTTCTTTTAATTGTATTGCAAAATCTGTGTCAAGTTCCTTCTCTTCTTCTTCTTTGAAAGAATATATTTCTCCAGTGGGTGTGACAATTTCAGGTATATCTGATAAAAAGACTACAGTTAATTTATCTTTTTGTGAATTATTTTCAAATAAATTTTCTCTGATTTCTTTTTTAACTAAAGATGGGTCTAATTCATCTTTATGTGTATTGTTTTGAAGTTCTTGTTTATCCTCATTTTCTCTTGAGTTTGAGTTATCTTCATTTGATTCTGAATTGTTTTGTTTTAAATTTATTTTATTTTCGCCTGAAGTGAGATTTTCCTTTTTTAATGTTTCTTCTTCTATTTCAGAGGAATTCTTAAATAATTCATCAAATGAATTGTGGTATTTCTTGATTACTTCCATCATATTTACATATAACTCCTTTTCAATATCATTAATATTATCAGGAATTTTATGTGTTTTGTAAAATAAACAGGCTAAATTAATAATCTTCTTTTTCCTCAAAGCATACAAACCCTTAATTAAATTATTTGCTGAAACTTCTTCGTCAGATCCTTTCTTCAAATCAATATATTCAGCAACAGCTGTTGAAAAATTTTCAGGCAACTCCTGTAATTTATCCTGTTTTTCAAGTTGTTTCAATTCGCGGATTTTTTCATATGTTAATATCATAATTCAAATAATGTGGAAAAATGGTTTTTTAAAATATCAAATGGTTTTTTTGCGATTGCAAGAGTTATCTCTCTTGTTCTTCCATATCTTCCTTTTGAAATAACTTTTGTTGATATTATTCCAAGCATATTAAGTTCTGAGATTAAATCAGAAATTCTCCTTTGAGTTAATACCCTATAACCATTTCTCTTGCAGAGTTGCGTGTAAATTTCATAAACATCTCCGGTCAATATATTCTTCTCGCTTTTTTCAAATAATTTTAATATTGAATATAAAGTCACTTGTGAATGCCTTGGCTGCATTTTTGCCAATTCCACAACACGATCTAATTCAAGTTTTTGCTCTGCCAAACCCACATGCTTCTCAGTAATTTTTGTTTCATCATTCCTCTCAGCAATTTCCGCAGCAACCCTTAATATATCTAAAGCTCTTCTTGCATCTCCCTGTTCCTGGGCGGCTATAGCAGCGCATTTTCTTATAACCCCTTCAGAATAAACATTTTGTTTGAGCGCTTTATTTGCCCTTTTTTCAAGGATATCATTTAATTGTGGGGCATTGTAGGGGGGAAAAATGATTTCCTCTTCTGATAAAGAACTTTTTACTCTAGGGTCTAATTTATCTGTAAATGAAATATCATTTGAAATTCCAATAATACTTATCTTTGAATTTACCAATTCTGAATTTATCCTTGTTAAATTGTATAAAATTTCATCCCCAATTTTATTTATCATAACATCAAGTTCATCTAAAGCCAAAATAATTATTTGTTCTTTTGAATCAACTATTTCAAATAATTTAGTATATAATGTTTCTGTTGGTAGACCTGTGTCCGGGACCTTAAAATTAAGTTCTCTTAATATATATGCCAACATTCTATATTCTGTATCAGATACTTTCCTTAATTTACAATTAACATAAATTGCATTAAAATTTGTGGTATTCGCCGCGAGCATTTCATTAAATATATATTTTATAGCAACGGATTTTCCAGTACCTGTAGTTCCATAAATAAATAAATTTGAAGGTTGTTCTAATTTCAAAGAAGGGGCGAGAATTTTTGCAATTATTGAAATTTGTTCATCCCTATGTAATATCTCTTCTGGCACATAACTGTGAGTTAATAATTTTTTGTCAATAAAAAAACTTTCTTTATTCATATATTCTGAAAAATAAGTCCTTAATTTGTCTTGCATACCTATATTTCCTTTGGAACTATATATAGACTTCCCGACAGGAGAATATATTATTGAGTATTATAGTGTGACCCCCTTATTTCCACTGGACCTATTATAATTATATTTATCGGTAATTATTACTATGTAATATCTATAATATATAGTTATATAATACAATATTATAATAATATCAATATTTTTAAAAAATTAATAAAAATCTGAAAATTTTATTTTTTTAATTTCAATTTTAAGTGTCTACCGACAAGAAAATTATTTTTAAGTTCCATAGGAAATCAAAGGGTCAGACTAAGATTTTATCAATAAAGTTCGTGTAGCTGGAGTGAGATTATAATTGTATGTTTTTCCGGATTTTTTTCTTTCAATATATCCTTCAAGTGCAAGTCTTTTTAGTAAATTATTTACTGCTCTTAATGCATGTTTTTCTGAGGGATATTCTGTTGTAAATTCAATGAGCTTATTTGGGGTTATAGGTTCGTGTTCCAGGATAAGTTCTATTATTTTTTTCTGTTTTATAGATAAATTTTTGAGTTTTCCAAAATCATTAACTTTTTCAATTTTATGGACTTTTTCATTAAAATTATCAATATCTATATTTTTGGAATTATTTTCAATACTTACATTTAGTAATTTGTTGCACAGGACTATAATATCTCTTGGGAACCCCCCGGTCCTGTTGTAAATATAATCTATAGATTCCGGGGTGAATGGCTGGATTCCATTTCCACCAACAAATTCAATTCTCTTCTTTATTAATTGTTCTGTTTCTTCTTTTGTAAGGGCATTAAGTTCTATTTTTTCAATAATTCTTTTTTTAAGAGTTTCTAGATTTTTTGTCAGGATTTCATCAAATACAGGGAGACCTGAGAAAATTATTGATAAATTTTGGACCTGATCTGATATTATTCTAAGCCATTCCAATACTTCTATACTTGCTTCATGTATTTCATCTATGTAGAGCACTTTAGGTTCTTTTATAATGGTGTTTAAAAATTGCGGGACATCCTCAATTTTTTTTGGTTTTTTTATAAATATTCTTGAAAATAAAGGCATTTCTTTAATGAATTCATCTGAGATATTAATTAACTGAGATGTTTGTCTTGGGGGTTTACTCAGGAAAATAAATTTGTTGTTTTTGGAAATTAAGTAGGTTATCAAACTTGTTTTTCCACTTCCGGTTGCGCCGCTAATTAATATTAATTTTTGTCTTTGTTCTATATTTTTTAGAAGGGTTGTTATTTGTTTTTCATATCCCACCATAAGAGAAGGATTAATCTCAAGTGTGAACGGATTTTTAGATAGACCTTGTTTTTCTAACCAACCCCTATAATTTTCTATTTCTCCCATAATATTTAAGTTCACGTGAACTTCACACAATATTAGATTATTGAATGAACTTCTTATTTTGGCTCTAAATACCAATATTTTTAGGATTTAAGTTCACACCAAGTTCACGTTTGTATTTTAAGTTCACGTGAACTTCAGGGATTTTATTGTGTACAATAAATATATTCTTATTTAAATAATATATAAAAAGGTTATTTGGTTCTAAGTTCATTACATTTTTTTGTAAATTGGTTGGTTCACGTTAAGTTCACATATCCAACCCAAGTTCACGTGAACTTCATATCTCTATTATCATCTTCACATTTGGTTCACGTTAAGTTCACATATCCAACCCAAATTCACGTGAACTTATTTAAAGTTAATATAAATTTATTATTTTGGCTCTAGATACCAATATTTTTAGGATTTAAGTTCACGTTTGTATTCTATGTTCACGTGAACTTCACACAAATATTGGATATAATTTGTTAATTTTATTTGTATTTAAAGAACACCACATTATATCTATTAATCTCTAATTCAATTTATTCTCCATTTATCAAGTTCACACCAAGTTCACGTTTGTATTCTATGTTCACGTGAACTTCACGTCAAATTAATCTGAATTTCCTATTATAAATCATATTTTTTTGGATAATTTAAGGAACTCAAATATAGTTTCCAACCCACCTTTTTCACCAGCTTCTATAACTTTAGGTTTTAATCTTATAATCCTTAGTCCGAAATATTTACCTTTTTTGTCTTTCACCCCAATATTTTCCATTATTTCAGACAGAGTTCTGGTTATATAATAATGCACTGTTGAGGGCGCAATTCCAGTGTCTTTTGAAATCTGTCTTAACCATAAACCTTCAGGATGTTTGATTAAAATCCTTAATAATTTGCTTATTTTCTTTTTATCCTGCGGTCTTACCATAATCAAATGTAGTTATTATTTATAATTGAACAGTGTTCAGTAACTATCTTAGGTGATATTATAATCAATAGGAGACCTAAGAGTATACGGTAATTAAACCTGTTATCGTGAAAACCCGACAAAAATAAATCTATCAAACAAAAAATAACTATAACATTATTACAGTGTAATAATCCAATTTCAAACACAATTTTTTAAATAAAAATAATTTGATATTACTTATAAAAATGTTACAAATTAAGGAATATTACATATATTTTTAGAGAATTAATCATATCAAAACCAAATTTTAGATTAACTTATAATTACAAATACTATATATAAATGGATTAAAAATGTCAAATTATATTTTTGTAACAGGTGGAGTTATTTCAGGCTTGGGGAAGGGGATTGTAACTTCCTCACTTTCAAGATTGTTAATAGCAAAAGGATATAAACCAACTATAATAAAAATAGACCCTTATGTGAATGTTGATGCAGGAACTTTAAGACCCACAGAACACGGTGAGGTTTGGGTAACTGAGGATGGCGGAGAAACAGACCAGGATTTAGGACATTATGAGAGATTTCTTGGATTTCCACTTACAAAAGAACACAATATTACAACAGGTCAGGTTTATTATGAGGTTATTAACAGAGAGAGGAGAGGAGATTACTTAGGAAAAACCGTTCAGTTAATACCACACGTAACTAATGAGATTAAGAGGAGAATAAAAGAGGTTTCAACCAAATCTGGAGCAGATATTACCTTGATAGAGATAGGTGGAATTGTGGGCGATTATGAGAATATTTTGTTTTTGGAAGCGGCGAGGCAGTTGCAGAGCGAGGAAAATGTTGCTTTTGTTCATGTATCTTATGTGCCTATTCCAGAGAAACTTGGCGAACCAAAAACCAAACCAACCCAACAATCTGTGAGATTATTAAGGGAATTGGGAATTTTCCCGGATTTCATTGTTTGCAGATCACCAGAAAAATTAGATAATGTGAGGAAAGAAAAAATATCTTTATTTTGCAATATTTCAGAAGAAAATATAATAGATAATCCTGATTTAGAGACAATTTATGAATTGCCTCTTGTTTTCGAGAAACAGGAATTTGCAAAAAAGATTTTAAATAAATTAAATTTAACTGAAAAAGTTGCAGAATTATCAGATTGGGAAAACAAGGTAGATATATTGAAAAATACCAAAAATGAAGTGAATATAGGAATTGTTGGAAAATATATAAGCACTGGAAATTTTGAATTAACCGATTCTTATATTTCTGTTGAAGAAGCGGTGAAACACGCTTGTGTGGCTCTGAACGCAAAACCAAATATTTTCTGGGTGGATTCAACAAAAATCGAGCAGGAAATTTCAAATTTGGATGGAATTATTGTTCCGGGTGGATTTGGAACTTCAGGTGTTGAAGGAAAAATAAAAGCCATAAATTTTTGCAGGGAAAATAATATTCCTTTTTTAGGTTTGTGTCTTGGTTTGCAATTGGCTGTTGTTGAATTTGCGAGAAATGTGTGCGGGCTTGAAGGAGCTCACTCAACAGAAATAAATAAAGACACAAAATATCCCGTCATAGATATATTGCCCGAACAGAGGAACATAAAAGAACTTGGAGCAACTATGAGACTTGGAGCTTGCCCTGCTGAGTTAAAACAAGGAACCAAAATTTATGATTTATATAATGAGTTTAATCTTATCAAGGAAAATAAAGTTTCTGAGAGGCACAGGCATAGATATGAATTAAATCCAGATTATCATAAAATACTTCAGAAAAATGGAATGGTTTTTTCAGGAATTTCCCCAACCAAACCCCTTGTTGAATTTATTGAGTTGCCTTCAAATAAATTTTTTGTTGCTACTCAAGCCCATCCAGAATTAAAATCTAATTTGTTAAATCCTTCTCCTTTATTTTATGGGTTTGTTAAAAGTTGTTTGAAATAAAATGAAAAATCAATATGATGTAATTGTCCTTGGCGCCGGACCTGCGGGTTTGAAATGCGCTGAAGAATTAAAAAACACAAATTTATCTGTTTTGTTGATTGAAAAAAACAAGATAATAGGACCTAAAATATGCGCCGGGGGTTTGACTCAATTAACAGATGGTTTTGATTATCCAAAAGATAAAACAATAATTTTCAATAAATTAGATATGTTTCTGGGAACTAAAAAATATGAAATTTCTATGAATCATCCCATAAGGACTTTGGACAGGTATGAACTTGGGCAGTATATGCTCACCAAAATAAAAAAAACAAAAAACATATCCATTTTGAAGGACACTTTAGTTAAATCAGTGGAAAAAGACAAAATAAAAACCACAAGAGGAACTTTTCATTTTAAATACCTTGTTGGGGCTGATGGCTCCGCTTCAATAGTCAGAAAATATTTAGGACTTGAAAATAAAATTTACTTAGGGATACAATATATAATCCCGAAACAATATGATAAAATGAAATGGTTTTTAAACCCAAAACATCTTCATTCCGGGTATGGATGGGTATTCCCTCATAAAAAATATACTTCTGCGGGCGTGTTTTTTAATCCAAAATTTTTAAAGGTTGATAAGGCAAAAGAAGTTCTTAACAAGTTTCTGGATGATTGCGGGATTGATTATAAAAACGCCACGTATGAAGGGGGTCCGGCAAATTGTTTATACAAAGGAATTGAATTTGGCAATATATTTTTAGCGGGTGATGCCGCAGGATTGGCTTCAGCAGCCACAGGAGAAGGCATCTCTTTTGCTTTGACCAGCGGAAAAGAAGTTGCAAAGAAAATAATAAACCCCAACCATAAAACTCTGGAATTGGATAAAATCTTAAAAATTAAACAAAAAGGAGATAAAAGACTGGATTTTATGGATAGGGTTCATTTATTCCAAAATATCTTATTGAGGATATATCTAAATCTGTTAAAGAGTTCTAAATTTCAATCCTGGTTATAAAATCCATAATTTAATTTTTACTCAATTTTCTCAATTTCTCTGGCGATTAATTCCAACCCACCTTTATAATTTGCTATTTCTCCCACAATATTAACTAAATCACCATTCTTAAACAAATCCTCTTTAGAATTAAACATAATAACTGTAAGTGTTTTTTCATTTTTACTAATATCCAAAAACAAGGTTTTTGATTCTTCAATAAAAACAATTTTTGAGATTGTGCCTTGTGTTGAAATAACCTTCCCAACCAGATTTCTATCAATAGAATCTAGTTCAACAAATTCAGGGTCTACAAACAAACCGATAAGATATAATCCAACCAATCCAAAAATAATTGTAAATAAGGATAATCTAATTAATTTTCTTTCTGAAAACATAAAATAATAAAAACAAATTACTTTCTTATTGATATCTCTATTGTTGAAACATTTATTTTTCCTCCTTCTTTTGCTTCTACTTCCTGAGTCCCTAACTTCACTTCGCCTATTTTTGAATCTTTTGCAAATTTATTCTTCACTATCTGCACTATGTCCACTGCGCTGCTTATTGATCTGCCTCTTGCTTTAATGACCACATCACCTTTAGCTTCTGCTAATTGGGTTATGACCGCAAGGACATAACTCATCAAAGGCTTTTTTCCAACCAAAACTTCGTTATCTGACATTTTATACACCAGTTCGTTAGTTAACCACTTAAGTCATTGAATTAACCACTTACTAAATAAACTTAGATTAAAAATTTTAAATATTGCTTTTTATCCATCTTCCAAGAGGACCCCCAAATGAAATTTCATTAAACCATCAAAAATACTTTTGAAATTATAATTATTCAATTATGTTCACAGAAATAGAATTGTTTAATTTCCGGTCTCATAAGAAAACAAAACTAGAATTTTCAAAAGGAAACAATATTTTTATAGGTATTTCCGGTTCTGGAAAATCAAGCGTTCTGGACGCAATATGTTTTGCATTATATGGGACAATGCCAAAATTACAGAAAAGGAAGATAAAAATCTCAGACCTGATAATGTCAAAACCTTTTTTGGAAGAATCAGCCAAAATTATTCTGCGGTTTGAAATGGAAGACAACAAGTATGAAATCATAAGGGAAATTTATGCAACCAAATCTTCTGGGGCGGAGTTAAGAGAAAACAATAAATTAATTGCAATTAATCAGTCGCAGGTTACTGAGGCTGTTGAACGCATTCTCAGAATGGATTATGATTTATTTTCAAAGGTAATTTACGCTGAGCAAAACCAGATGGATTATTTCCTTACAATCCCGCCGGGGAACCGAATGAATCATATTGATGATTTGTTGAAATTATCAAAATTCGAATCTGCGAGGTCAAAAACAAATTCAATTATAAACAAATTCAAAACTCTTAAATCCGCAAAATCAGATACAATTATTTCCATTAAAGAACAGGAATTAAGGGATAATAAAAAACAGACAGATTTAAGCCTGATTTCTTTGGAAACTGAGAGATTGCGTTTAGAGGATGAAATAAGAAAGATAGATATTTTGCTTAATAAAAATGAAATAATTTATAACAATTCTGAGAAATTAAAATTGGAATTGGAATCCAGAAAAAAACAACTTACTGAAACTGAAGCAAGAATATCGGTTTTCCGTGGCGAACTGGATGGAGAAAGGATTGGAGATATCTCTGAGCTTGAAAAAGAATTTGAGATGAAAAAAACAGAACTTGAAACAATTGAAAAGAAGGAACTGGAACGCGAGAGAAAGGTTTCAGGTTTAGAATCAACTTTGAGAGAAACAGATCGTTCTTTAATAGAGAGAAAAACCGCGCAGGAATTTCTTGCTGGATACAAAGAGGATAAATTTGAGCTGTTAAAAACAAAATTAGATGAAATAAGAGAATCTTTGGTGGGGGGAAGATTGAGAAGGAGATTATTGGAAGAAGCAATCAAAAATTTAGATAATGTTGAAGGAACCTGCCCAACTTGCGATGCTGAACTTACTGAAGAGAAAAAAGGAGGTTTAATAAACTCAAAAAAATTAGAATTGGGCGAATTAGAAAAAGATATTATTAATTTTGAAAAACACCGTCTGGATGCCAACAGAGAATTTGAAACAGAAAACAGAAACAAAGAAAAAGCAGGTATTTTTTCCAATAGATTAAAACAACTTGAAAACACAGAGGAAGAATCTGAGAAAATGAGAAAACTGTTGACAGAACTCAAGATAAATAAGATTGATTATTCAGGATTAAAGGAAGATGTGTTTGAATTAAAAGTGAAATTGGGAAAATGGAAAATCCTTGAGATAAAAAAACAAAAATTAAAAGAGTGTGAGGAGAAAAAGGAATTCCTTGAGAAAGAAATAAGTGGGGTTTCATTTAATGAAACCGAGTTTGAAACTCTCAGAAGGGATGTTGAAAATTTGAAGAGGATTTTATTAGAATCAAAAATAAATTATAAACACAAAGAAGAATTAAAAATTGATAAACAGAAATTGATAGAACAAATGACAAAGGATATTGAGTTCCTTGAAAAAACAAAATCAGAAATAGAATTTTTGGAATATGGTTATTCTGTGTTGTCTGATTTTTCAAATACTCTTGTTGAAATTCAGGAGGTTCTTAGGAAAGAATTTATTGAAACTCTTAATGAGGTGATGAATGAAGTATGGGCTTATGTGTATCCTTATGAAGATTATATAGGAATAAGGTTCAAAATAGATGATAGGGATTATCTTTTACAGCTTTGCGACCTAAAGAATACTTGGATAAATGTGGAAGGTTTTTCTTCGGGGGGAGAAAGGTCAATAGCGTCTATTGTGTTGAGAATCGCTTTGTCTGTTGTTTTGGCTCCTTATATGAAAATCCTTATTTTGGATGAACCCACCCACAACCTTGATTCAAACACTATAGAGAATCTTACTGAAATATTCAGGACAAAAGTGATAGATTTATTAGATCAAGTGATTATTGTTACTCATGATGAAAGGCTTGTGCAGGCAGGAACAGGCAGACTCTATGAATTTATTAGAGGCGCCGGAAAAAAAGACCCGACCGAAATAAGACAATTGACGATTAATTAATAATTTTGAAATTATGTATTTATAATAGTTGATATTATATTATGCTAAGATCTTTTTTCAGAAAAAAATTACGGGTAAGAGACGCTATGACAACTGAATTAGCGCAAGTATCGCCAAATACCACAATACAGGCTGCTGCAAAAAAAATGGAGGAATTCAGAGTAGGAAATGTTCTTGTAATTGATAAAGGCAAACTAATAGGAATCATGTCTGAAAGAGATATTACAAGAAAAGCAGTTGCAAAAAATAAATGTTCAAAAACAAAAGTAAAGGATATAATGGAATCCCCTGTAAAATATGTTTCTCCTGAGGATGATCTTTTACACGCGTCTGATAAAATGCTGATGAATAAAATAAGAAGAATGCCTGTAATAGATTTGGAGAAAAAAGAGGTTATTGGAATACTCACTATGAAAGATATCATGAGTGTTTTACCAACATTCTTGCTTGATAAGATTGAGTGGTTAAGAATCCATCCTGGAGGGGAAGCAAAGAGGTCCGTAAAAGGAATATGCGAGGTTTGCGGTAAATTCACAAAGGACTTAAAGTTTTCAAAAGGATTATGGGTTTGTGGAGACTGTGAATAATTTATTTTTGCAATTTTTATAATTTGTTATTTGGTTAGCAATAGTGCTGTCTCTAAGGTATTGAAATATATACGACAATTAAATAATAATTAGGGTAATTATCAATTTAAAATAATTTCTATAATGGATATCGAGAGAAATATTAAGTTAAAAGAGCAGATTGATGATTATTTAAGGAAATATAAGGAAAAGCTGGTTTTTGCGGCAACAAACGGAAAACCCGTTATTATAGATTTTAATGAAATGGATAAATATGACCCTGATTTGGCGGAAGACCTCCTTGAAAAACCTCAGGAAATAATAAATGAATTTAATGAAGGGATTAAAGAGTTTGGGCTTGAAGTGGAAGTGGAACTGCAATTCAAAAATCTCCCAAAATCACAGGATATAAGAATAAGGAATTTAAGGACAAGACATATGGAAAAATTCCTCTGTGTTGAGGGGATGGTCAAGGTTGCTTCTGAAGTGAAACCAAGAATTTATGAGACTCTGCACGAGTGTCAGGAATGCGGGGAAAAATTCTCTTTGGAACAAAGGGGTTCTACGGTTGTGAAGCCATATCTTTGTCCGGCTTGTAAGAGAAGAACTTCATTTAAATTGCTTGATAAGAAAATGTATGATTCAAGATGGGTTACTATCCAGGAACCTTTTGAGATTACTGAAGGTGAAAAGCCCGGAGAGATAAAAGTTTTTTTAAAGAAAGAATTAACAACCCCGGATATGCAGAGGAAGACAGATCCGGGAAACAGGATAATTTTGAATGGGGTTTTAAAAGAACTTTCAAGACAGGTAAGAGGAATTGAATCCACACAAACAGATATTTACCTTGAAGCAAATTATATTGAACTAACAGAACAGGAACTTGAGGCTATAAGCATAAGCAAAGAGGATGAACAGAAGATTACTGAATTAGCAAAACAACCGGATATTTTTGATAAACTTGTTGATTCTCTTGCGCCTTCTATTTATGGAAACAGGGAGATAAAAGAAGCAATTTTGTTGCAGATTTTCGGAGGGACTCATGCGGATTTGCCTGATGGTTCTCATATAAGGGGAGATATTCATTTGCTTATTGTTGGTGATCCCGCAACAGCCAAATCCCAATTGCTTAAATTAGTTTCTAAATTTATTCCGCGTTCCAAATATGTATCTGGAAAAGGAGTTACTGGAGCGGGACTTATTTCCACTGTAAGAAAGGATGAATTTACTGGAGGATGGGTTCTTGAGGCTGGAGCTTTGGTGCTTTGCAACAAAGGATTGCTGGCGATTGATGAATTTGAGAAGATGGATAAGGAAGATATGGTTGCGATGCACGAAGCTCTTGAACAGGGAACTGTTTCTATAGCGAAAGCCACAATTATAGCTACCTTGCCTGCTCAGACAAGTGTATTGGCTGGCGCAAACCCTAAACTTGGAAGATTTGATGTTTATACTCCTATAGCAGAGCAGATAATGATACCCCCAACTTTATTATCAAGGTTTGATTTAAAATTTGCTTTAAGGGATGTGCCTGATGCGGAGGCGGATAAAAAACTTGTAGATCATGTTTTAAAAGCAAGGATTGATATAAGTTCAATTGAACCTGAAATACCACATACACTTATAAAAAAATATATAGCTTATTCAAAACAACATGTAAAAGATGTTATTTTAAACAAAGACACTTTGAAAGTATTCAAAGATTTCTTTATTGATATGAGAAGCAAGTTTACTGAGGAAGACAGAATTGTTCCAATAACTTTCAGGCAATTTGAGGCTTTGATAAGACTGGCGCAGGCTTCAGCAAAAGTAAATTTAAGAACAGAAACTATAAAGGAAGATGCGGACAGAGCAATAAGGATTATGCAGGTTTCATTGCGACAACTCGGTTTTGATGCTGAAACAAATAAACTGGATATTGACCGGATGGAAAGTTCTGTTGCGGGAACTCAAAGATCAAAAATAAGAATATTACTAGATATTGTAGATAAACTTGAGAAAGATTCCAAAGAAGTTTCAATGGAGGATGTTGAGGCTTTGGCTGAAGAAGAAGGTCTTGGTGATGTGAAAGATATGGTGCAAAAACTTGAGAGGGAAGGTGTGTTGTATAAACCAAAACCCGGGTTTATAAGAAAAGTTTAGTAATATTCTTTTCTTATTTTACAATTATTCAATCTAAAATGATAATCGCGCTTTCAGGGGAAATAGGTTCAGGAAAATCCACAATAGGAAAAAAACTCGCTAAAAAATTAAATTATTCTTATAATTCCACAGGTGAAATATTTAAGAAACTGGCAAAAGAACATAAAATGGATTTAACGCATTTTTTAAAATACGCTGAGGAGAATATGAATATTGATAATGAACTTGATGAAGAACAGAGAAATACAAAACAGAATACAGTTCTGGATTCAAGAATGGGTTTTCATTTTGCAAAATCAGATTTAAAAATCTGGTTGAAAGCTCCTTTGGAGGAGAGAATAAAAAGAATTTCAAAAAGAGATTCTCTTGAAAATGAACTATTTGAAACAGTCAAGGAAAAAATTGAAGGAAGAGAAAAAGCTGAAAGGGATAAATATTTTCGGTTGTATTCTGTGGATATTTTTGACACAGAAGAATACGATTTAATTATTGATACTATTGAATATAATATTGAACAGGTTGTTGAGAAAATCTGCGGTTATCTGAATATTTAATTCATTATTTTTGGATTTTTCTTAATCATACGGCGGATAAAAAAAGGGAAAATAAATGTGGTTGTCAGAGCCATAACAACAAGACCTGAATATAATATTGGGTCTAATAAACCCACCTTAAAAGCTGTGAATACAATTACTAATTCTATTGCACCTCTTGAATTCATACCCCATCCAACAAGATAAAGTTGTTTTATGTGCAGTTTAATAAAAGGTCTTGCGAGCATAACCCCCAGTATTTTACCTGAAATAGCTGTGATAATAATTATTGCTAGAAGAAAAGGATTTAGCGTTAGCACAATTAAATTAAAATAAAGACCCATAGAAATAAAGAAAAAAGGAACTATGAAGAAAAACAGGAAATTTTCCACATAAGGTATTTTATATCTTTTCTTTCCAGTAACTTTTTGTATGAATATTCCTGTTAAGAAAGCAGCAATACCACCAAAAATAATTATAGTTTCTTTTGTTATCAAAGTGTTTGTAAACAGATAAACCGACCCGATAAATAAAGTAATTCCAATTAAATCATCAAGAATTCCAGCACCCATCAACAAAGACCCTATTTTCGTTTTAAGTTTTTTCAGTTCAAGCAGTTCTTTTGCTTTTGTTGCTTCCGCAGTAATGCACATGCAGATGCCAACAATCAGAGAAGTTGATAATGGGAAACCCATCAAAAGGAAAGTAAAAAGTCCGAGCAGGAGAGGAATAAATGTTGCAAAAACAGCGATAATTACAGAATCTTTTTTTTCTTTATAAAGCATACTCCAGGAAGATTCCATTCCCGCAAATAACATCAGACAAAGAAGACCAAAATCACCAAGGCTCAAAACATAAGAAATATTAGGTTCTATAATAATTTCTTTTAATGCGGACGAACCTATAACAAGTCCTGCAATAATCATTGAAACCACAGGAGATATTTTTAATTTATTGCCAATTAAGTTGAACGCGTAAGATATAAGGATACAGAGACTCAAAGTGATTATCAGATGCATAGAATAATTTGTTTATTATTGTATATAGATAAATCAACCAAATAGTTCCTGAAAATCATCTTGTTTGGGTGCATTTTTCTGAGCAATTAGATTCACAATATAATGTTTGTGCGGGGTGCCTCCATGTGATTCCCAATCACCCAATTTTTCTTCATAGAATATTATATTCCAGTTCTGATATAATTTTTTCAGTTCTCCTTTATCAAATAAATACATTTCATTCCGTTTTGCATTCCTTTTTATAATTTCATTCTGCGCTATAAAAGAAGAGATAACATTAAAACCCTTTTGGTTGGTTCTGGATTTTATCAGGTCAAGGGTCTCTTGTATTTTTTTTGGGTTAATAAATTGCAGACTGTTGATGCAGATAATTGCGTCAAAGTAATTGTGATATTCTAGAAAGGATTCTATCTTTGAATTTATTGTTTTCATATTTATGTTATTTTGTTCGGCTAATTGTTTTGTTTTCTGAATACATTTTTCTGAAAAATCCACAGCTGTGACTTTAAAACCTTTTTTTGCCAGATAAATAGAGTCGTTTCCTTCCCCAGAACCCAAGTCCAGAATTGTTGAATTTTTTTGCAAGTTGTTTGTTAATTTAATAATCAAAGGGTGCGGTGTAAATCTTTGGTGGAAGTTTTCTTTGGAAGCTATTAAATCCAGGTAATTGTTTATTGCCATATTAATAATTGGTAATTTAAGGATTTATTTCAATTTAAGAATGGATGTTAAGATATTAAAACAACTCAAATCTATCTGCAAATTTCAACGCAATTAATAAAAAATGTAAAAAGCCCTTTAGATAATCTACTCCAACCCCTTCCTCTCCCGAACTTTTGCAACAGTATGTTCTTGAAGTGAAGCAGGCAGTTTTTCAAACACAACATTAATCAAAGAATAGAAACCTTTCCCTCCGGTTGCGGATTTCAAAGCCCCTTCAAAACCAAACATATCGGATACAGGCATTTTTGCTTTGATAATAGAAGCTCCCTGTTCGGTTTCTATATTAAGAACCTGACCTCTCCTGTTCTGGATTTCATTCATAGCCTCCCCCATTATTTCTTCCGGTGTGTCAACTCTTATAATCTGCAAAGGTTCAAGTATTCTTGGTTTTGATTCCACCATAGCATCTCTGATTGCCTGTCTTACCGCAGGGATAACCTGAGCAGGACCCCTATGAATTGCATCCTCGTGAAGTTCTGCATCCATTATTTTAATTTTCAATTTGGAACAAGGTTCTTTTGCAAGAGGACCTTCTTCGCACACATCTTTGAATGCCTGTTTCAATAATTCAAAAGTTTCATTCAAATATTGAATCCCTTTTGTTGCATTGATAAGCACATTTTTGTTGTAAACATCAAGAATCTTTTTTGCTTCATCTCTTTCCAACCCGTGTTCTATAAACATTTCAATAGTTTCAGCTTTTATTTTGGTAAGGCTTTCTTCAGGGATTTCTCCTGAAGTCAAGGCATCAAAAACAGAGTCTTCCAAAGGCTCGGCAATTATATAAAATTTATTGTGTTTGTTTGGACTTTTTCCTTCCACTGGATGAGGTGTAATTCCTTCAATGGTTTCTCTGTAAACAACAATTGGTGTGGAACTTTTTATCTCAATCCCATCATCTTTCAGAGCCCTCTCAACTTTTGCTTCAATGTGCAGTTCTCCAAGACCGGAAACAAGATATTCACCTGTTTCTTCATTTATTTTTATTTCAAGACTTGGATCTTCTCTGTTAACCCGTTTAAGGAAATCAATTAATTTTGAAAGATCTTTAATATTTTTTGGTTCAATTGATTTTGTTACAACCGGCTCAAAAATATGTTTAATGGAATCAAAAGGAGATATTTTTTCTTCTGCGTTGCAAATTGTTTCTCCTGAAAAAGCTTCTCCAAGACCAACAATACCAATAATGTTGCCGGATAATGCCTGAGTGATATTTGTTCTTTTAGGACCATTATAAACAGAAACCTGCTGTACTCTCTGTTTTTTGTGCTGTCCTACAAGATATACTTCTTCTCCACCTTTCAGACTGCCTGAAAATAATCTTGCTGTTGCAACAAGACCTGCGTGAGGGTCAGGAATAACTTTTGTAATAACCCCTGCAAGTTTTCCATTTGGATTGCATTCCACCATATCTTTTCCAACACCTTCATCTAAGTTACCTTGCCATATTTTAGCTATCCGGTATTTCTGAGCTTCAATAGCGTCTGGAAGGTGTTTAATAATAGATTCAAGAATAACATCATGCAGAGGGGCTTTTTTTGCGAGCTCTTTTTCTTTATCAGAATTAGTCAATTCAATAACCTCTTTAAAACTCATTTTTGTTTTTTGCATGAATGGCACTGAGATTGCCCAGTTTTTGTATGCGGAACCAAAAGTAACACTTCCATCCAATACATTAACCAGCCATTTTTCTCTGAATTCAGGTTCCCCATATTTTAAAATTAGTTCATTAACATCTTTTATATAACCTTCAAATCTTTTCTGCATATCTTCAGGACTCAATTTTAATTCTTTGATTAACCTATCTGTTTTGTTAATGAAAAGTATTGGTTTTACCCTTTCTTTCAGGGCTTGTCTTAAAACTGTTTCTGTCTGGGGCATCACACCTTCAACAGCACATATAACAACAATCGCTCCATCCACAGCCCTCATTGCTCTGGTAACATCAGCTCCGAAGTCAACGTGTCCTGGAGTGTCAATTAAATTAATAAGATAATCAGTTCCATCATAAGGATAAACAATAGATACATTTGCGGAGAATATTGTGATACCTCTTTCCTGTTCCTGCTTGTCGAAGTCTGTGTATAATTGTTTTCCCGCAAGTTCTTCTGATAGCATTCCCGCTCCGGAAAGAAGGTTGTCTGAGAATGTTGATTTTCCGTGGTCGATATGCGCTATTAC
>JAUVLW010000005.1 GCA_030600555.1 Candidatus Aenigmatarchaeota archaeon | reverse complement strand
GGATGCCTTCTGGCGTAAATAATTATTTTCCTCTATATTTTTGCAATACCCAATACACTCATTATGAAGTTGGTGGTGCCTTTTGGAGAGCAACTTATACAGCAGTTTGTTGTAATTAAAAACAAATACTTTTATACCTTCGAGTGTTAATTATGAAGGGTACCGTGGAGGTCTGGATATGGATTGTTGCAGGCATCATCGCAGGTTTATTAATCTTAACTTTGGGTTATTCTTATTCACTCCAAATGATAAACACAGTAACTGAACAAAGTGTTCTAGAGCAATACGATGAACTATATACACAAACAAACGAACTCTGCTGGAGTTATTTAGGAAACCAAAAAGAAGCAAACCTGATTTTAAACAAAAACATTATTGGAATTTATTTAACCTCAGATCAATATGGGGAATACAATAATACAGATTTAATAGATTCCATCATAAAAGAAAATGTTTCATCAGGTGATTTCTTATGCATCAAAATAAAAAATAAAAAAACTATATGTAAACAACTTGACTGCAATGCAAGGATACCTTTCTTAGGTGCAGTACCAATAGAATTTTCATTAACTTCCCTAATTAATCAGATAAAAGGAAACCCAGAGTCTTTTGAATATAATTTAATACTTAAAAGAGATAATGTGGGTGTAAATATAACTAAAATAAATATTAAAACAACAAATGAAGATTTTATTTCACCAATTATTCAAAATGCTCAAATTAATCCAACTTCAGGACCAATGGACACTGTGTTTATTATTACTGCTGAGATAACAGATTCATCAGGTGTAAATGCAACCACAACAATAGCGCATATTCAAAACCCGGACGAAACAGATATTGCTTTAATCACTCTTTATGATGATGGTTTGCATTCTGATGGTGCCGTTAATGATAATATTTATGGAAATACTTGGGATTCAACAGGATTTCCATTAGCACCATATTATGTAGATATAACAGCCTGTGATATATTAGGTAATTGTAGAGAAAATGAGAATATATAGTTTTAAAATTAAAAATATATTTATGAGAAAAATTATATATATATTATTTATATTTTTACTTTTATCCGTTATTGAAATAAATATTATTTTATCCAGCGATCCTAGTTTTGAGGTAGCTCCTTCTCCAAATCCACTCATTCAAAATACCGCCGTACTTCCCACTTCAGGTTCTTTAAACACTCTATTTATTATTACATCTCAAGTTTCTGATGTTTCAGGCATTGGTTCTGCAATAGCGCATATTCAAAACCCGGACGAAACTGATGTTGCTTTAGTTACTCTTTATGATGATGGTTTGCATTCTGATGGAGCAGCTAATGATAATATTTATGGAAATACTTGGGATTCAACAGGGAGACTTATAGGAACCTATTTTGTTGATATAATTGCCAATGATAATTTAGGATATTTTTCAGAAGATGAAAATGGAGCAACCTTTAATATAATGGTTTGTGTTCCTTCTTTAACTTGCCTTGATTATTCAGGACAATGCGGAACTAATCTTTGGGATGGTTGTTCTAATTCTCTTGATTGTTCAGGTGCTTGCGTTCCTTCTGAGATATGTTGCTCTGATGTTTGCCAAACTTTAATATGTAATGGTCCCAATGATTGCAAAGATGGTAATGATTGCACTGCTGATATTTGCAGTAACGCAGGTACATGTACAGCTTCTTGTTCCAATATTGCTATCATTGTTTGTATGGATAATGACAATTGTTGTCCAGCGGGTTGCGATAGCACTACGGATAATGATTGTTGCGTTCCAACTCTTACTTGCGCTGTTGATTATTCAGGACAATGCGGAACTAATCTTTGGGATGGTTGTTCTAATTCTCTTGATTGTTCAGGTGCTTGTATTGCCCCTCAAATCTGTTGTGCAGGAACTTGTCGGAATCCAGTTTGTAATAATAATGCTGATTGCGATGACAGCGACAGTTGCACAGGTCCTGATAGTTGTAGTAACTCGGGCACTTGTATAGCTTCTTGTTCCAACCCATCTGTTGCTTGTATAAATGGTGATGGGTGTTGTCCGTTGAGTTGCGATAGCACTACTGATAATGATTGCATTGCTCTTCCTACTTCATTTGACTGGAGCCATAAGGAATTGCCAGGTGCTTTGCCGGCGGGAGGAGCTGATTGGATGAGTCCAGTCAGAAATCAAGGGTCTTGTGGATCCTGTTGGGCGTTTTCAGCAATAGGGGCAGTAGAAGGGCAATATAATATTGAACAAAATAATCCTACTTTAGATATAAACCTTGCTGAGAGATATTTGGTTTCTACTTGTTGTAGTGCAGGAACTTGTAGCGGCGGTTGGCCTAAGTCAGCGCTGATATATATGAGAGATAGTGGAATTACTGAGGAATCCTGTTTTCCTTATAAAGCAAGTAATGTTGCTTGTAGTTCAAGGTGCGCTGCATGGAGCACAAATTTGTGGAAAATAGGAAATTATGTGGATAAAGGATGGGTTGGAGGACGGGACGAAATAAAAAAAATAATAGTTAATCATGGTCCTGTATCAGCATATATAAAAATGGGTGGTAGAGGAAAAAGTCCAAACCATGCAATAGTGATAGTTGGATATGATGATGCCAGAAGCCAATGGATTGTCAGGAATAGTTGGGGTGCTGGATATAGTGGTAATGGATATTTTAAGGTAGGTTATGGACAAATGTTAATAGAATCCTGGGGGGTTCATTATGTAGTTGGAGTGACACCACCATAAAAATAAAAAGAGAATCAGGATTTGTTTATAAGGTTTACTTTAATATAACAAAAATATTATTATGAAAAATAAAGAAGAAAAAGCGGTAAGTTTTTTTAGAAAAAATCAGGCAAGAGTTTTTGTTATGACGATAATAATTTTTATTGGAATTGTTTCTATCAGTTCTGCTTCCATGATAGTTAATCCAATGCCAAATCCTGCAGCGGTTTATTGCGAAGAATTAGGTTATAATTATACAATTAAAAGTGCTCCTGAAGGTGATTATGGAATCTGCCATTTTCCAGACGGTTCGGAAGCTGAAGAGTGGAAATTTCTTGAAGGAAAAGAAGGAAAAGAATATACTTACTGCAAACAAAAAGGATATAAAATAAAAACTGTTTCTGAAGGATGTACTTATGG
This sequence comes from Candidatus Aenigmatarchaeota archaeon, assembly GCA_030600555.1. Classification (GTDB taxonomy): domain Archaea; phylum Aenigmatarchaeota; class Aenigmatarchaeia; order QMZS01; family QMZS01; genus QMZS01. Next base: position 43,797 of record JAUVLW010000005.1, on the reverse strand, counting down.
TGAAGAATGCGCTGTTTGTGTTTTGGAAAATGGTTCGGAGATAGAAGTTACTGAATTGATGGAACTGGAAAAAGAAGAATTGAATAAATCAAAAGAAACAACACAGGATTTCCAAAAAACGAAAGATTATCTTTTTTTAGCGGCTGGTTTAATTATCTTGATTGTTTTAGGAATAATCGGAGTTATTTATTATAGAAGGACAACAAGAGCAAAAGAAGGTAAATATTTAAAAGTCTAAATTAGTATAATATCTTAATTTATATATGGGGATAGACAATTATATTTTAATGATAGGTTCCATCTTAGTTGGTCTAATACTTTTCTTTGCTGCTCAGGTTTATCTTACTGGCAGTGTTGATGAAACCGAAGGTTATATTGCAAAAGGAACTGCTGAAAGAATTGTGTCTGTGCTTGAAAAATTAACAAGCGAGCCTTCATATGTAAGTTATTGTTTCAACATTTCGCTTTCTGATTTAAAAATAGAGCAGGGTTATTTAACTTTCAGACAGGGTGGAAAGGAATCTTTTTATCCAATACCAAAGGAAGCTAATAATGTTGATTTAAAAGAGATAGCAAGTGTTTGTTTTGTGCATTTAGCCAATGGAGAAATCTATATCTCTGAAGAACTTCCTGATTGCGATATGAATACTATTTGCACTGCGGACGAATGTCTGGAAAATTGCCCTGATTGTTATGGACCAAACCTAATTTGTATAGGAGATGGATTTTGCAACCCAGATATAGGTGAAAATTGTTTAAATTCAGTTGATTGTATCTGCAATGCAAGCGGTTCTAGCCCCACTTGTTGCCCTGAGGACCCTTACTCAGATGAATCCGGTTGCGTTGATGATACCAGACTTAACATGTCAAAAGGAGAAGAATGTTTTTGCGACAATGAATGCAATACAACTCTTACCTGCAATCCAACAGATACAACTTTTTATGGTTATAATAAAGCCTGCTGCGAACCGGGAAAGAGTTGGAATGGAACAGATTGTGTATTTGGAGGTGAAGTTTTAATAGTTGCTTTAAAATCTAATATGCAAACTGTATATTCTCCCGCTCAAATAACACAACTTGAAAATAAGATAAAGGCTTATCAGTCAGCACTGGGTAGCGACGGTCTTGGGTCAATATTTCTTTATCTTGACGAAGATGAAACTTCAGATATAATAGGGAGTAAAGTAACTAATCCAAGCAGCAGCACTAATATTGATGGCATTCTTGATCAGTTGATTCCAAAATTAAATTCATCTTATCTTGTAATCATTGGGGGTTATGATAGGTTTATACAACCTCATGTGGGCTATGCTTATGGGAAGCCATATGAGACAGATAATTATTATGGAGATTTTAATCCAAAAGATAATGTGTTAGATATTCCTGTTGGAAGATTTCCTGACCCTAATAATGGTGATTTGGATGTGATTTTGAATGCTTTGGATACAAGCATTTCTTTGCATAATTCAGGCGGGTTGGATTTATCAGATTATATTGCCCCGATAATGAGTTGTGGAGGCTATGATAATCGCGCATGGACTAGCGGCAGGTGTTTTTGCTCAGCGGTCTGGGGGGGTTCTTGTTCTGCTTGCGGAACTTGTTGCGGTTGTATTTCTTTAGCGCCTCTTTCAGGAAAAGATTTTGTTACTATCCTTGCGCATGGACCCGGTCCTTCAAGTTCAGATTTATTGCATGGAGGATGTTTAAATACAAATCCTTTTGGAGTTGGGGGTATTGACACTTCAAATGCTGTCTGGATGTCTATGTCTTGCGGCGGCGGCCACTTAAGATTAAAGTCATCAACTTTAGGTTCAATTCCAATGACTTTTTTAAAGAATAATGGTGCAATTTATTTTGGGAGTACTGCCAATAATAGAGGAACCCTGGGTGCTGGTTGTCCAGTCCCTGGCGGAGACCGACTTATAGGGACTTTATATGCCCTAGTGGCAAACAATTTTCAGGTAAACACTGGAACGGGTGTTGGGAATAGGGTTGGTGATTATTATATGGCGGGCAAAAATAGTTATTGGAGCGTATATGGCAACCGTGAGTATATAATTAACTGTCTTTATGGAGACCCAACTTTGAAAATTAAGAATATGTGGTAATATGATTATGCAATATGATATTGGGGAAGAAAAAAATATGAAGGTGGTAAACAAGAATCAATTTGTTGCAGTTTTTCTTGTCATAGGTATATTAACAAGTATTTTTATAATATATAATTTTACAAAGGAATCTTGCGGGAATATGGTTTGTGAACCGGGAGAAAACTGTTTTGATTGCCCTGAGGACTGTGAATGCAATGAAGGAGAATATTGTTTTTCCAAAGAAAAAACCTGTGTAAAACCAACCTGCGGAAACGGTAATTGCGAAAGAATGGAAAATTGTTCTAATTGTCCTGTTGATTGCGGTGTTTGTGAGATTATTTCATTTTGCGGGGATAATAAATGCGATGCAGGCGAATTATGTTCTACATGCCCAAAAGATTGCGGTATCTGTCAGCCAACGTATGTTTGCGGGAATAATATTTGTGAACCGGGAGAAAACTGTTTTGATTGCCCAAAAGATTGCAAGTGCGGGAATGAAGAATATTGTTCTTCAACAAAAAAGAAATGCGTAAAACCGGTTTGCGGAGACGGGAATTGCGAACCTTATGAGAATCCTAATAATTGTTGTATTGATTGCGCTTGTTACTCACCTGAAGAAATATGCAATGAACTAACTAAAAAGTGTGAGACTCAGGGAATGCTTCTTACAGATTCGAGAGCAATTGAATTAGCGATTGAATATTTTGAAAACCAAAATTTGGATGTAGTTTCCACAAAAATTTCTGGTGTGAATTATTATAACTACAAATTGATTAAAGAAGTTGTGGTTGAAATTGAAGGGGAAGAATGGGAAAGGTATGTTGGAATCACGGAAGATGAAGATATAACTGAATTTATATTACCTTGAGTTGATGGATGTTTTAATATTGTCTTACTTGATTATTTCTATCCAAGGTTGATAAATATTTTTTGGACGTTCTTATATATAAGGTAGTGTAATATATTATGAATAAAGGTCAAATGAGTTTAGAAACGATCGTTGGTTTTATAATTTTACTTGTTGTTGCCGGAGTAATTATTAGTATGATTCTTACACGCATAGGTACGGATAGTTTACCTTATAAGGAAATTGAAATGCAGCAGATGGAGTTTAAAAATAAATGCGATGCTTTATGTACAGAGAGTTCTTCATTAGATTATTGCAGGTATTATTTTGAAGGTGGAGCAGATGGCACTGACTGGGATGGAAATGGAGGTAAGAATGAACTTATTTCAATTGGAGAATATGTTACTTGGGATGTGTGCGAGGAAAGAATTTATTGTTTTTCAATGGTTCCATGCGACAGGAGATTTGGTTCAGTCCCTGCGAAAGGTTGTGCCAGTGCTTTATGTCAGGCTTATTTAGATAAATACAAAGGTGATGTTACCAAAGCAAATGCGGCTGTTCATGATAAAGTAAAACCCGGAAATTGCAGATTACCAGCAAATATAGAAGATAATTGGTTTGAGCAATATTTCCCTGCTGATGTTTGCGGAGTGTCGGCTAATTGTGGAAATGGGGTTTGCGAGGCAGGCGAGTGTTCTGGTGGATGTACTGCAGATTGCACTGTAACAGACTGTTGTGGAATTGAAGGTTGTAATGCGGCAATTGGAGAAACCGCAGCAAGTTGTGCTGTGGATTGCGGCGGAGGCGGAGCAGCAACTTTAAGTGGTTGTGTTATTGATAAAACCACAACGCCTTATACAATAACTTGCAATACTAATTGTAATACTGCAACTCTGGTAAGTGTAGCTGATATGGATAGCGGTTCTCTGAGGACTGATGGTGCATCAATAGTTAATGGGGTGACTTTAGTTTCTCAACCAGGTGGTTTTGATAATACTTTTGCTTGTGGTCCATCAACTACTTGGATTATTTCTTTGAGTTGTACAAATCCAGCAGGAACACCATTTGTTATGACTGGTTGTCCTTAATATGAAAGCTAAAAATAAAAATATAGGTAAAGGGAATTATTTGGTTTATGGAATTTTAATGGTTGTGGCTATATTTTTAGTTTATTTTTTAATGCAATCTGGAGCAAACCCCTCAGTTGATTCTTCTGTTCTATCAGAGCTGGAAAAAACAACTATAGAATACAGTTGTGAAAAATCAGGTAATAATAAAGTTACCTGTGAATGGTTTGGATGTTATGGCGATTCTGCAGTTGTATTGCAAAAAGGGGAGTCAACTTATTCATGGATATTGGAAAATCCTTCTGGGAAACATGATTTTAATAATTTGGACGTTGGTAATTATATGATTATTTTTGTCTGCGGCAATCAAACGAGGATATTAGAAACTATATATATAAAAAATGAATTAAAATTATGAAACTAAATATTTTGTTTAGTAACTTATTTTTCTTAATTTTATTATTTGTATTATTGTCAACACCAACATTCGCGGACAGTCTTGACTGTTCCAAATGTTCTATAAACCAACAATGTTTCTGTGAACTAAAGTTGGATGGAGGTGTTTGTACCAGTGGTTTATGGGTGGTTTTAAAAAGCGAAGGAAATCCATTGCAGATTCCTGTGATTGCGGGTATCCCCCCTGCAAAAGTAAGCTTCACACCAACAGGCACAGGAAAAATAAAAGTGATGGGTTTCTGTTTCAGCACCTCAATCCCGGTTATTCTAAAAAAGGAAATTGAGATCACAAATTCGTTTCTCCAGTGTCCAACAACATGTAAAATTGGAGCTTCCTGTACTTGTACAGTAACTAATTGCACTGATGGCTTGTATGTGATGATTAATAAAATAAACAATCCTGTGGATTACTCAGTTTATTCTCCGGTAAGCAATATTAAAACAGACCCTTATACAAACACTTTCAAAGCAAAAGAAAACGGAACAATTGGGATTGTTGCTGTCTGCTTCAGCCCGTTGCCACCAAAATCCGCAACTGCGAATATAATTATTGGGGGAGAAGATTCAAAGTGCCATATTCCTCATGAAGATCCTTCCTGGTTACCCCAAAATGACTATGAAGTGAAAGTTTTGGAAAAAGGATGCACAGATAGTTGCGGTACAGAATATAAAATTGAAATTAGAAGAGGAACTAATTGCGGAAAGCAATTATGGGTTTGGTCTGATCTTGGTGATAGTGTTTCATTGGATATTGGGAAATGTTATTTAGTGAAGATTAATACAGGGGGAGGTTGTGGTCATACCATAGCCAATAAATTATCCGGTGAGGTAACCTGTCCTGAATGTGATAATTGTCATACTCATGAAGACCCTACGTGGATAGCTGATAATCATAAACTAAAAATTATTCAAAAAGGTTGCACAGCAAATAATGGTTGTTCGGAAGGAGCTACCCCGTCAACAGAATATTTGGTTGAAATCAGAGATAGTACCAATTGCGGAAAGCAATTATGGTTGTGGCTTGATAATACTAGGACTCAAAACCAACCTGTTATAGGTAAATGCTATGAATCCTATATAATGAAATATACAAATAATTGTAATGCTTATGTTATAAGATATCTGCAAAATGAAATAGCTTGTCCTGAATGTTCTGCTGCTACTTGCGGTGATTTAGGTGGTTTTTGTTGTGATCCTAGCATATGCATTCAAGGTAAAATATCCGGGGCTTCTGATTGCTCTGAATGCTGTCCAACTTTAGGTTTATGTCAGGCATTACCATGCAAAGTAAATCAGGATTGCGATGATGCAAACCCATGCACACAAAATCTTTGCTCTGCTGGACAATGTAATTATATACCAATAACTACCTGTGTTAGCAATGATGGATGCTGTCCTTCAGGTTGCACATATCCTAATGACAATGATTGTGGTGGTTCTAATGATTGTTCAATAGTAATGAATTTTGATAAACAGATTTATTGCGAGGGAGATTCATTAAATATGACTTTAGAATTCAGGAAAAATAATATTTTAACAGATCCTTCTGTATTCAAAGTTTTACTAGACAATCCCTGGATGACTAATTGGGATCTGACCTCATATTATAATGAAACGGCAGGAACGGGAATTTATTATGATGAGAATCATAGATGGGGTGCACCAGGTACAAGAACTTATAAAATAACGGCAACTATTGGCGGTTGTTCAGCCAGTAAAATACATACGTTGAATGTACTCAGCAAAACAGACCCTCAATGCCAAGCCTCACCACAAACATGTGCTCAGTTGAATGGGGTTTGCTGTGACCCAAGTATTTGCGTTACTGGTAAAATATCAGGAGCTTCTGATTGTATTGAGTGTTGCACAAGTTTATCTGGTTGTCAAGTCAATCCCTTTTGCGGAGACAATAACTGTGATTCAGGAGAATGCTCTTCCGGATGCACTCAGGATTGTTCAATAACAGACTGTTGTGGAATAGAACAATGCAACACAGCTATTGGCGAAGACTGTTCAACCTGCTCAGGTGATTGCGGAACTTGCCCTACCTGCACAGATTCAGATGGTGGAAATGATTATTATACTGAGGGATTTGTAACTGGGACTTACAATGGTGCGACTTATACTTATTATGATGACTGTGGCACTTCGATAATGCATGAACGATATTGTGATGGAACTAGAGCGAAAATCAATGAATATGTATGCCCTGATGGTTGCGATGATAGTGCTACCAATAAAAATATTTGTAAACCTATTTCTGATATAATAAAAGCAACATTTTATGTCCGTGACAATTCAGGTAACCCTTTAAGCGGTGCTGAAGTGGGTGTGGTTGACCCGGATACCTCAGATTGGTTAGGTCAATGCACTACCGCCAGTACAGGCAAATGTATTATCTCAGGCATTAAAAAAGACAGAACTCATCAATATCAGGTTGACAAAACAGGTTATACGAGTGGTATTGGTTCTCTTAATATTAATAAAGATACAATCATAACAGTCATTTTAACTAAAAAACCTGCTGTTTGTACGATCCTTTCAGCATCAATAACCACTTGGTGCAGTCCTGGAGATTCATCTGTTTGTGAAGAAGGTGAAGGTATTGAATTTACAGTAACTTATGCCGGTGATTGTCCTTATGATAATGAGATGTATATTCAGGTAGATGCAAATAGTACAGATGGTCTGTGTGATATACAATATACTGGCGGAGATATGTCAGGTATGTATCCATTAAACAAGGGCACAACTGGAAAAATTTGGAGAATACCAACAATACCCGCGCAATGCAAAGGTAAGATAATGAGCGCAACCAATATAGCTCTTTGGAAAAACGGTCGCCCTGGTGATAATGGTGCGGTTTGGGTTGCTGGAAGCACAATTTCTGGAATGTTTGAATTTGCGGGTAAAACTATTTGCACAGATTCTGATAGCCATCTTGGTTTTCCGGATTGGCTTGCTGTAAAGGGTGTCTGTAAAGACAGCACTGGAACCTATACTGATAGTTGTCCTGATAGTTCTGGTATGGTGCGTGAGTGGTATTGTGGTCCAACTTCTGCTTCTCCAGAAGATCGTAGTTGTCTTGGAAGCGATACTACTGTTGGATGTCTTGCAAATGGTTTCGGTGCCTGTGTTGATGGGGCATGCGACGCTAAACCAGACCTTGTGATTTCAGACATTTCTTGGACGCCAATAAATCCAAAAATAAACGAAAAAATAGAAGTCACTGTTTATGTCAAAAACATAGGTACTGCATATGCTGGCACTACAGAAGGGAATCATGTCTGGATGAGATTTGAGATACCTATTTTAGGTCAGGATGTAGGTGCGGGTACAAACGGTGGATTGAATCCCGACCAAACAAAAAATAGGGTATTTGGTGTTGTTGGGACACCTAATATTATATTTTCAACTTCAGGACAATACCAAATCAAAGTGGTTGCTGATCCTTTTAAGAGTATTGAAGAATCTAATGAAAATAATAATGAAAGAATAGAAACAATTAATATAACCCAGCCATTATGTTCTTGTTCAGGTACTGGTTATGAAACACATACTATCGGCAGTGACACCGTTTATGTAGACTGCAACACAGATAAGTGCTGGACATCTACACCAGATTTATTATATAACTGGGAGGGGGCGTATAATTACTGCTACAATCTTGATTATGGAGGGTTTACTGATTGGGTTTTACCGGATTTAACCACTTTAGAGAATCTATGCAGTTCCTGTTTTGGTACCTGTTTTGGTAAAGAGGGTTATTCTAGTGACTATTGGTCTTCCATTGAGTCTAATAGTGACGACGCCAACTCTTTGTTATTCTATACCTGTAACCAACGTACTGGTAGTAAGAGCATTGAAGTCTTTGTTCGTTGCGTGCGTGGCTAATACCTTACAGTTAGATTTTTTTGATGCACTGGATATTTTGAATAATTTTAGGTAATCAACATTTATCAAAAATTAGTAAATGTAAAACTTAGGTTAATAAAGATATCATCTTGGTATTAAATTATCTAAGAAATAAAACTTATTTGAATTGTTTAAAATTAAGGCAATGATAATGCTCTGGTTAGAATTAATCCCAATAAAATAGCGGTTATTAAAAAAACAGCATAAGGGTTAAAATTTAAAAATTGAATTAACACAATGCTTGTTAAAATAGTGATTAAAGATATTGTTAATAAGGTCTTATTTTTTTTATTCATAATTATATTGTTTTAATAAATATATTTGATATTTTGGTTTAAATTTCACCAGTCACTAAATATAAAGGTATTAATTTATAAATTACATTCAAAAATTTATCCAAAATACAAAATTACCAATCCAATCCTCTGTTCAGGCACAGGTATCAATTGCTTATAGACATATCTGGGTTCTCCTGAAAGAAACCCATATTCAACAGTTCTATTTGGGGTAATTACTTCAAGTTTCCATTTACCAGGCATATAATTTTCAAATAAAGAAGGAATTATTTCTGTGTTGTTTAGTGTGCCTACACCAATTCCATAGAATGCTTTATATTGTTCTGTTGGATCATTTCTCTGGTGTTTTGAAAGAACTGCATCTATAACTGTTTCTATATAAGGTTTCTCCACGAAGTCAACTTTGTTATTGAATAAAGAAAATATTGCGAGGTTTCCTTCTTCTCTTAGGAACCTGAGACCAACAGTTTGTTCTGTTTCGGTCTCTTTCAATAAGCTTTGTGTTGTTAGAAATGCAAGTAAGGTGAAAATGGCAAGAACAATTACAACCAGATATATGAATTCTTCAGAGATACCTTTCATAATATAGTTTAAATAAATAGAAAATAAAAATTAATTTCTGTAGTAATCACAAAGAGGTATCTGGTGTGTGCCATTATTAATAGTTGCATTGAAGTATCTTGTGAACCAATTAGACTCTAGAGGAAGTTCTTCTAAAGATTCTCCGCATTCTATATCTTTTGTTGGCACTACATCTAATTCCTGGGTTACATATCTTGTGGCAAGAGTAAAGTTCTCATATTTTGTGTATCCTGCTTGGCATAGTTGATTTGCGCAACCTTTCATTGGAACATCGCCGAATCTTGCGCATGGCGCAACAAGGAAACAATAAATCCTGTCTTCGCATACATCCCATTGCACTTTTTTGCCTATAGTTATCAATTCGTTTTCTTCTCCGTCCCCGTCCCAATCAACTCTGGTAACAGGTATGTCCTGCCCAAAATAATGGGTGCAGTAGTTGAGACTCGAACTTTCTTTACAGTATCCCTCGCATTTATCAAGGAATTCTCTCATTTCTAATTCTCCCGCAGCGCTTGGCATCCTGTCAGGACTTATGTAGTACAGTAATAAACTTATTATAACACCTGCGACTACCAGCAGAATTACGAGTCCAATAACCATTTCTAAACTCATTTGACCCTTTTTCATAATATAACTCTTATTTATAAATAATATGGTACTTTGTAAAAACTAGTTAATTATGGTTGACCAGACCCCATTGCCAAAATCTGAATATTATAAAAGGTTTGAAAAAGTTGAAATTGAATTTTTTACTTTGGGTAAATACGAATCTTTTTGCAAGTTTACCCATACTTATATAAAGTTAAGAACCCCGAAGTTTTTGAGAAAAGTATGGGATGACGCAATTTTTATGTCCGGGCTCAAGGTGAATTCTGATGAAGTTTTTTCTGCTTTAATTTTCTCAATGCTTGTTTCATTTTTGCTTCTGTTTCCATTCGCTATGTTGTTGGAATCTCCAACTAACCTGCTTGTGGTGATGGGTATACCTTTATTTATTGGTTACAATGTTTTTTCTTATCCAAAATTTAATTCTGATGTTGTGCGTATAAGGGCTGGAAATGAGATGGTTGATATAATTTTGTATATGGTTATTTATCTGTCTTTGAATCCCGTTTTTGAGAAAGCTGTTGAGTTTGCTGCAATGAATTGTTATGGACCTATAGGAGAAGATTACAAAAAGATTATTTGGGATGTGGATATGGGTAAATATATTAGTATCAGAGAAGCTATTGGAGTGCATACTCGGAAGTGGACGATATGGAACGAAGAGTTTGTGACTTCTTTAATTACTCTGCAGATGGTTGGAATGACTTCTTCAGAGAAAAGAAAGCACGAGTTGCTGGAAGAGGCGTTGGATAGGACATTAAAGAATACTTATACAAGGATGGAACAGTATGCTGTTGATTTAAAGATGCCTTCTATGATGTTGATGTCTTTTGGGATTATTTTGCCTTTGATGGGTTTGATAATGTTCCCTATCATAAGCGTTTTTTTAACAGATTCGGTGAATCCAATATATATTATAGTCGGGTATACGATAATATTGCCTTTTTTGCTATGGTGGTATCTTTATAGGTTGGTTTCAAGGCGTCCAAGCGCATTTTCGCATTCTTCAAAAACCGGAGGCATAAAACCCGCCAAGTTTATCGAGATAAGAAAATATAACATAAAACTGCCAATAAAGATGACTGCGATTTTAATTGGGACTATTTTAATCATTCCAGGTCTTTTATATATAGGTCAGGTTGTGTTTGACCAGCATTTTATATATGCTAATTATGAAGGGGATTTTGCTGATGATCAATGGAAAGAATATTGTCTGGCAAGATATGGGTCAGAGTATATTTTGTGGGACCTTTTAAGCGCTATGTTTATTATATGGGGTATTGGAAGCGCGATAATTGTTTATACTTATTTTACAAGTAAGGATCGCTATCAACTTGAGGAATATATAAAAAAGACAGAGGCAAATATGATAGATGGTTTGTTTGAGTTGCAGAATCCTCTGGCTCAAAATGTCCCAATTGAAGTTGCGTTGCCAAAAGTTCTTAATAAATATGACCGGATGAACCGGAAAAAAACACCGGTCTATGAATTTTTTAGCAGAGTATTTAACAGTATTTCCCGTCTTTCAATGACTTTCAAGAGTTCTTTATTTGATGAAAAATATGGGATAATGAAAGATTATCCTTCTTCAACAATAAAAAATATAATGGGTATTATTTCTGATTCTTTAACAAAAGGACCTCTGATTGTTGCGGGAGCGATTAAAAGTATTATTCGCAGCATGAAGAAAACAGAAAAGATAGAGGCAAGGATAAAATATTTGCTTGAAGATGTTGTTACCAATCTAAAAACACAGACAACATTCATCGCTCCTTTAATGGGAGGCATTTCTGCGGCCACGGGTGTTTTAATTGTTCAACTTTTACAGAGTATTGCTTTTGCCCTTTCAAAGGTGGAAAAAATGTATTCCAGCGGGTCGGGAAGTACTGTGTTTCAGGGTCTGGATTTAATAAAACTGGAAGAGGTGATGCCTCCGACTATTCTGGAGTTGACTATAGGAATCTATCTTATAGAAGTTGTTGTGATAATGTGCATTTTTATTGTAGGGATTGATAGGGGATTTGATGAAGTTTGCAGGGATTATACAATATCAAGGAACCTTACAATTGCACTTATATTCTTTTCAGTAATAATGATAATTATGGTTATGATCTTCCAGCCAATTGTCTTGCAGATTTCGGGTTCAGTATGAAAGGAGAAGAATATTCAGTGCAAACAATAATGTTCTTAGTTGCAAGTGTTTTTGCTGTGCTGGTGCTTATCTCTATAGCAACTTCTTTTATTCATGTAGATAATGGAAATGAGATTGAACTTAAGGGGGATAAAGATGATATTATTTTGGATTTAAAGAAATATATTTATGATTGCGCTGAACAAAATGAAGGAAGTCATGACACCGTTCTTTGTTTTAAAATATTTGCGAATTTTACGGGCACATTGACTAAAGCCGAATTAATGCAACGTCTCGACCCTCTTAGGATTACTTCTAATGACCTTGAGATGGATGATTTAACAGGACCTGTTTATATTATAGTGAGTTATACATTAGATAAGGTAATTATAGAAAATAGATATTATGGGTAAGGGACTTGGGATTGATGTTGTTGTTGCGATGGTAATTGCTCTTACTGGCGTGTTATTATTTATTGGTCTTATTACAGGAACTCTGCAGGAGAGTCTTACCATGTTATATTGCGGTTCTTATATTAGGATAGCCAATTTAATGCCTTCTTCAGAGAATCCTTCAATTCCTGATATCTGCATTTATGGAAAACCTTTGGAGACTTTTAGAATAGAGGAAAGCGATAATAAGATAGTGTCCAGAATTCTATTATCTTATATAATTTCCTGTTGGGATAAAGTTGAAAATTTGCGTTTGGAAAAAGATTATGCCTGTTATGAATTAGTGCTTACTGAAACTGTGGCCAATGTTGATGAAGGAAATGTGAGCAATATTCTGGTGAAAGAAGACCATTGTAGTTCCATAGAGAATTCTGATTATGGGTGCGGAGCAAAGGACCAGATAATCTGGTCTGTGGATGGAGGGATTATAAATACTCAAAAAGTATTATTAATATATTATGATTATACAAATGATTGTATTATGGTGAAAGGATGAAAAAAGGAGATTTGGCGTTGGATACATTAGTTGGCTGGATTATTTTGTTGGTTGCAGCGGGAGTTGTGATTGGGCTTATTTTTGGATTTTCTGATCAGATAAAGGAAATGTTGAATCTTGAGAATGGGGAAAAATCTCACGAAACTGAGTATATGACAAGCGCTTCTTTTTCAGAATCTCAGGTGAAGACTTATATAGAAATCTGCTGGTCAAAAACTGGAGAAAGATTTGCAAAAGATTTTATATGTTATACTCTAGATGGGGATATTTCTGCGGTAAACCCCGCAACTCTTGCAGGCACTTACGACGGTTATGTGGTGGAATCCAGTTTTGATAATACCAAAGGAATATTGATAATAAGGTTTGAGGATATTGGAAACAAGATTATTTTGACAAATTAGATTTTAGAAACAAAGTAATCTTTTGTTTTAAATTTAGCTAGTTAAATTTATATGAGCATATAATTTAATTTTTAAAATTTTCTCCCAGTGGAAGGATATATTATTAAATAAGCTAAATAAATAATAAATTACTAGCAGAATTATAAATCATTGAATGATTTTCTTAAGTTCTTCAACGCTCTCAGGGTTTGCAAGAGTGCTTAAGTCTCCCATATCTTCTTTGGAGAATAATTTCCTCAAAATCCTCCTCATTATTTTCCCGCTTCTGGTTTTTGGAAGTTCGTTTACAAAATAAATTTCCGCAGGTCTTGCGATTTTCCCAATTCCTTTTTCAACCTGTTGCACTATTTCTTTTTTCATCCCATCACCGGGTTTTCCAGTTTTTAGAACAACAAAAGCAAGAGGGACCTCGCCTTTAATCTCATGAGGAATTCCTATGACTGCGCATTCGCTTACTTTGTTATAAGAATCAATTATATTTTCAAGTTCCCCTGTGGAAATCCTGTGACCCGCAACTTTAATCACATCATCGGCTCTCCCAACAATTCTTATCAAACCCTTTTCATCTCTATAAGCGACATCGCTTGTGAAATATATTTTATTTCCATAGGTTCCGAAATAAGTATCCTGATATTTTTTTGGATTTTTGTAAACTCCTCTCAACATTCCTGGACTAAAAGGAGGAAGAATCACAAGGTTACCTTTTTCATTTGCTTTTACTGGTTTTCCTTCTTTATTGAGTATATCTATTCTGATTCCAGGGAAAGGCATGCCTGTGAATGTTGGTTTAAATGGACCTATTCCAGGAAGACTTGTTATTAAAATACCTCCGGTTTCAGTCTGCCACCAGGTATCTAAAACAGGGCAGTTTCCTTTTCCAACCTGATTAAAATACCATTTCCATGCTTCTTCATTTATTGGTTCTCCAACTGAGGCTATTAATTGCAAAGTGCTCATTTTCTCTTTTATTGTTTTCATTTCTTTTTCAAACATCCTTATTGCTGTTGGGGCTGTGTAAAATGTAGTAACACCATATTTTTCAATTGTTTTGCACCATTGGTTTGGTTCAGGGTAACCTGGCACACCTTCATAAAGCACAAAGGTGGTTCCATTTAATAAAGGACCGTAACAGGAATAAGTGTGACCTGTTATCCAGCCTAAATCAGCGGTGCTCCAAAATATATCATCGTCTTTTAAATCAAAAATAAACTTTGAGGTTGCATATGCCTGCACAGTATAACCTCCGCAGGTGTGGATTATTCCTTTTGGTTTTCCTGTTGAACCGCTGGTGAATAATATGAATAAAGTATCTTCGGAATTCATCTTTGCGGCTTCGCAATAATCTTTTTGGTTTTCAGTTAATTCACTCCAGTAGTAATCATTTCCTTTTTTAAATTTGATTTGGTTGCCGGCTCTTTTTACAACCACAACCTTTTTTACATTTGTGCCTTTAATTCCTTCATCCGCGTTGTCTTTTAAATTTACAATTTTCCCTCTTCTGTAATAACCATCCGCTGTTATAAGTATTTTTGCTTTTGTGCCTTCAAGCCTGACTTTTAATGCGTTGGCCGAGAATGCGGAGAATACAACTGCATGGACTGCTCCGATTCTTGCGCAGGCAAGCATTGCAATTATTGTTTCAGGAAGCATAGGCATATAAATTCCAACAACATCGCCTTTTTTAACACCGAGTTGTTTAAGAGCATTTGAAAATTTGTTTACCTGCCTGTATAATTCATAATAAGTAAGTATCCTTTCTCTTTCTTCCAGAGGTTCAGGTTCCCAAATCAGAGCAACTTTGTTCCTTCTTTCTTCAAGATTTTTATCAAGGCAATTGTAACTGATATTAATTTTTCCTCCTGCGAACCATTGGAAGTATGGGGGTTTGTGAACAAAAGTTTTTTTTGGTTTGTTAAACCAATGCAAGTCTTTGGCAATATTTGCCCAGAATTTTGTGGGATTTTTAAGTGATTCTTTATAAATTGAATTTTTATTGAGCAAAGCTTTTTTTTTGAATTCTTGGTCTGGGAAAAAAATATTTTTTTTATTAAGTATCTTGCCCATTATATATTAAGATTATATATAATAAAAAATAAAAATTAAAACTGGTAATTACATTTCTTTTAGTTTTGTTGCTATGAAATTTATTAGTTCTTCGTTGTCCACTGGAATCGCTATTGATTTCTTGTATCTTTTGGTTCCGTCTGGAAGAGAATAGCCTCTTGAAATCTGCAAGAATTCATTTTCTCCATCTTCACCTTTTGCCATCTTCTTTGATATCTCTATGAAGTTATTTGTTCCGAATTTCATTTCTTCACTTTTCAGTGTTTCAAATTCTACCATGTGTATATCACTAAATTAATTAGTCTTTAAATTATTTATTAAGGAATGAGGTGACTTGATTATCATTTTCCGGTTTAAATGAGGTCTTATTTTGCGGAATTTGTTGCGGGTAATTTATGGAAAACCAATCTTTTTGATGAAAACTTAAAAATTAACGACGAATGACTAAGTATAATTCGTCGATTGTCTAACTTTATGAAATAAAGGTATTTAGTCTTTCACTAAAAAGTAGTTATGAAACCTAGCTTATTGGAAGGAGTTGACACCCAAATAGCAGAAACAAACAGATATTTAATGCAATCTGGAAAGGAAGTGTCAGACCCAAGAGCAATCGAAATGGTGAAAGAAACAGGACAGTACGCAAAGAATAGAGGAATGCCCGTTTCAGATTATGTTCATTCAGATTATGATACAAATCAATTAACAAAATTATTTGCAAAAGGGGTTTCAGAAGAAGATTTAATAAATTTTTATAAAAACCCGATAAAAGATAATGTGGATTTAGATACAATGCCTGAAAATTATGAGGATGCTTTGAAGAGAACAGGATATTTTTTCAATAATATGGGTGGAGTAATGCAGGAAAACCAAAATCCTTACCAAAATATTAACCTAAAAAAATTCTTTGAATTTCAAACAGAAGAAAAAGTCAGTTATCTTAGTAAACTTAAAAACTTTGGAAAGAAAGCACTCCCGGTTGCTCTTGCAGCATCTTTAGTGGCAGCACCTGTTGTTGCTGAAAATAGTTATGAAGCCATAAATTTAGGTTTCCCGGGGGACGAAGCTGACCCTTTTGATGATACCAATCATTTTTTTAATATGGTTACTCCTTCTGAAATATTGGATAATTGTCGCGGATTTGACCGAGAATACAAACTTCAGGAGGAATTAATAAAACCACCCGATGAAGTTACAGAGAACTTAAAAATGGGTATAAAACAGACCAATATTGATGAGAGTAATTTTGGAAAAATTATTATGGATAATCAATTAACTTATTTTGACCGGATATCTGTCTCGGATTTAGACCTTGGGGTGTGGTCAGCAGCTTCATCATTTGAGCATCCGGAGATATCCCCTTATTTAATAGGTTTGGATACAGACGGGGATGGCAAGATAGAAACCTTAGGTCTTATGTATAATCAGGGTAAAGGGTTAAAAGAGACCTCCACAATAAAAAATCATGCATTGAAAGTTCCAGAAGTGCTTTATGATAATTATGGGAATAAACTTGAATTTACTGATTCGCGTCCCACTTATGTTGGAAATCTTTTTAATGTGCCTGAAAATCCTGAAGATTATACCGCAGCTGAAAAAGCGGTTTTTTGGGAAAACACCAAAGGGATTAGAGTGACAGATAAAGTTATTTATTATAGCGATATCATAGGGAAGAATCGAAGGATGTTGGGATTAGATCCATTTGATAATCCGAATGATGTGTATTATAAAGATGATTTTCAGGTGCATGGAGAAGCGGATAATTTTGGTTATCCGGATTGGTTTAAGGGGACAGAATCTGATAAAGATTATGATAATACTTATAATTTATTATACCTGAATACTTTGACGGGGATTCTGCAGAAGGTTAATGGTTTTGAAGAAGTTCCGTTGGATTTGGATAAGCCAATACCCTTCCCGGATAAGACCAATTTAATAATAATGAACAATATGTATAAAAACCGAACTTGTTTAATAAAAGATTATCAGGATGATGGAGTGCTGGAAAAAGGAAAAATTTATCTACCTGAAACTTATCTTGCTGTGTGGGGGCTTTCAGGTGTATATACCTATCAGTCAATACTTCCGGAATTGGTTTATGTAAGTGTTGATGATGATCCTGAGCCCGAACATTTAATTTCAGTAAAAAGAACAATACACACATCAAAAGAAAATCCTTTAACTGAGGCTTTGGGTGAGCATGTTAAATTAGTTTATTTTTGCAAAGCAACTGGTTTTGAGGGCAAAGAAAAAGGTCCATTTGCAAATTATTTAGTGGATTTATATAATACGCAACCGGAATTTGAAAAATTAAAAAGAGAAGTTCAGACCGAAGCATCAGAGTCTGCGCAATATGCCCCTCATTTATATATAGATAATCCTGAAGATATAGTTATTTTTGGACCTGAAAGTAAATATCCACCCATAGGTTTTGAAGATTTGTATGATGAAGAGGGGAAACAATTTAAAACCCCCAGAGACTTGGGGCTAACAGAAGATAATAGTGTGGACTCTGTTGTGTTGAAAAAACCTTTGGATGAATTTGATCTGAATAAAGATTATTCTAAATTAATTCCAGGTTATGTGGATATGCAACCAAAAGATAAGGATAAATTTCCTTTAGCTGGAATACTTCCGGAAGGAATAGGCGCTTTGGAAATTGGCGCAGGTTTAGCGGCAGTAGGTTTAGGGGTGGGAGCAGCGCATTTATTGATTGGGAAAAAATCAGGACCTATCGCAGTATAATATAAAAATCAGATAATTGTAAAAAATTTCTATTAAATCAATAATAATTATTTAAATTTATTAAGATAATTATAAAAGAGTTGTTCCTTCTACTTGAATCGAATTGATGCCTTTTACAACTTCTATTTTCTTTTCAAGGTCTTCCATGCAGTTTGGTTTATCTTCCATGACAAAAACTACATTTAGCACAGTTATCCCAAAACCAACATCTTCTTCTTTAATTTCTTTTGCTCCGATTTCAGTAAGTTTAATTTTAATCTCATCTTTTTTGTCTAATTCCGGGTTTATCTTATAAACAACAGCAACTTCTCCCATATTAAGGTCCTGTAAAACCGCATTTCTTGCAAACATAGATTTTTGCGTTTTTTCTGCAAACTTGACATCTTATGATATCTTCTTTGCCGCATTCAGGGCACAGGAATCTTATAAATTTATCTCCTGTTACTCCTCTCCCGCAACTTATGCAATATAGGTTTTCCATTATATTTCTTGTTAAAAATAAATAAGACCCTATTATTCTTTAATGAGAGGGACAAAACTGAAACCCGGGAATTCTTCTTCTTCAAATCTATCAGATTTTTTTATAATCAAAAAAACAGAATTTTTTACAGGAATTACAAGCCTGCCGTTTATTTTCAGTTGTTCTTTTAATTCAGATGAAATTTTGTCTGCTGATGCTGAAACCAGAATTTTATCAAACGGGGCTTTTTCAGGAAGTCCTTTTGACCCATCCCCATAAATAAATTTTACAATACCGTTCTTAACAAAATTGTAGTTTTCAGTGTTTTTCTCTCCAAATTCTTTTAATTCCTTGATTAATTCAATTCCGTAAACTTTCCCTGATTTTCCGACAATTTCAGATAATAAAGCAGTTGTCCATCCTGACCCGGCACCAATATCAAGAATATTATCTCCTTTTTTTGGTTGCAGGAGTTCAAACATAATAGCAACAGTTAGTGGCTGGGATATTGTTTGTTCATATCCAATAGGAAGAGGTCCATTTAATTCTGCAAATTCTTTTAATTCTTCAGGCAGAAAATCAATTCTCTTTATTTTCCTGAAAGCGGAAATTATTTCAGGAGTTTTTAAATATTTTTGTTTGATTAATTTTTCAACTAGCTTCATTGTTTTTTTATGTTTTTCAGAAGTTTCTTTATTTCATCCAAATCTTTTTGAATATCTTCAATTTCTCTCTCTGATTTTTTATCTATTAGATAATCTCGTTCAATTTTTAGTTTTGATTTTTCTTCTTCCCTGTTTTGACTCATAAGTATGATTGGCGCTTCTATAGCCGCGAGACATGAAAGAACGAAGTTAAGCAAAATAAATGGATAAGGGTCCCATTTAGCAAATATTCCATATAAGTTAATACTCATCCAGATACCAATAAAAATAAATAAGAAGATTATAAAAGTCCAGGAACCGCAGAATCTTGTTAATCTGTCAGATGCTTTCTGACCAAAAGTTAATTTTCGTTTACGGAGCAAGTGGCTGTCCTTTTTAATTATGTTGTCAATTTTTGAAAAATTTTGCTTCCCGTTTGTCATAATATAGACACTTTTTAAATGCATTAAGTTTAGTGTCGGGGGAGGGATTTGATTGAGGCATTGTCCCAAGTTTATTTTTGAAGGACTTATGTACCCTCGATCTCTGCGTTTCCCAGCACTAAATCATCGATTTCTCTCTTAGCTCATCAATTATGAGCGCAGCGCTTTAGCCACTAAGCCACCCCGACATAATTTTATAGAATAATATTTTTAACTAATTGTTGATTATTGATAATTTAATTAAAATTTACAAATTTCTTAATAATTCTCTTTTCTTGCTTCAGAATAATCAGGCGGTGTATTTTGCAGTTCCATATCAAATTCCTGCCATTCTCTTTCAGGGCTTTTTGTTGGTTGTTCTTCTTTTTCCTTGTTTGAAGAGTCGGAGTCTTTTTCTTCCTGCGGTTTATTTTCAGTTGTTTCTTTCTTTGTTTCAGTTGTTTTCTTTCCATCAGGATTGTTCTCAATTTCATTTTTGATTTTTTCCGCGAGTTCAGGGAGTTTTTGCTTGTCAACTTCCATTCTCACTAGCCCCTGAATTGATGATCCTTTATCTCCTTCAAATCTTGGGATTATGTGGAAATGAACATGAGGAACTTCCTGTCCCGCAAGTTTGCCATTATTTAACCCAATATTGCAGTCTGTTGTTCCAACAACCCCGGGAATTACTTTTACAAGTTTGGTTATTGTTGAGAATAATTCATTTAATTCTTCTTCAGGAATATCTTCAATATTCTGGTAATGTTTCTTTGGAATTATGATTGTATGCCCAAGAGAGCAGGGATTAACATCAAGGAATGATAATACAGAGGAATTTTCATAGACTTTAAGTGTTGGTATTTCACCCTTTACAATCTTGCAGAATAAACAATCCATAAATCAATAATAAATTAATTAATGAACACAGAGGTTTATGAGCCTGATGAGGACACTTATTTCCTGACAGAGCAGATAAAAAAATTAATTAAGAGCAGAAAATTTGAGAGTGTTCTGGAGATGGGAACTGGCTCCGGATATATATCTTTGAGTATTGCGGATAAAATAAATAAAATTATTGGGGTAGATATAAACCCAAAGTCTGTGGAATTTGCTGAGAATCGCAGGAAAGAGCGGAAGATAGAGAATATTGAGTTTAAACTTAGCAATCTTTTTGAGAATGTGACAGAAAAGTTTGATTTAATCTTTTTTAATCCCCCATATCTTCCCGGGAATGATGACTTAAGTTGCGAGGGTGGTGAGAGGGGACAGGAACTCATCGAGAGATTCCTGTTTGAGGTTAGGACTTATTTAAATGATGGGGGGATAGGGGTAATATTGTTAAGTTCATTTAATAATATTTCTGAGTTGGAGAAGAGGTTCAATATTGTAAAACTCGGCGAAATGGAACTATTCTTTGAGACTTTGTATTGTTATAAAATCCTAAAATAATAGGCTTAAATTTAAAATTTTCATATAACTTTATGCAAGAAGGAGATTTCGTTGAAATAGAGTATGTGGGGAAAATAAAGGATACAGATGAGATATTTGACCTCACAGACGAGAAACTGGCAAAAGAGAAAGGAATATTCAATGAGAAATCAGATTATAAACCAGTAAATATTATACTTGGAGAGAAATTTGTTGTTAAAGGTCTTGAGGAAATAATTAAACAGATGAATGTTGGGGAAGAAAAGACCGCAACAATAACCCCAGAAGATGGTTTTGGAATCAGGGACGCAAAAATGATTAAGACCGTTTCAGAATCAGAGTTAAGAAAGCAGAAAATAAACCCAATCCCGGGGATGATTCTTGACCTTGGAAATGTAAAAGCAAGAATCCAGTCTGTAAATTCAGGGAGGGTTAGGATTGATTTTAACCACCCTCTTGCTGGAAGGGACTTAGAATACAAAGTTAAGGTAAATAAGAAAATTGAAGACAATGGGGAAAAGGCAAAAGCAATTGTTAAATTTCTTACTGGCGAAGAACTTGAAGCAAAGGTTGAAGAGAAAAAAGTTATTGTTGAAGAGAAAAAAGCAATTCCTGAAGAAGCAAAAATGAAAATTGCCGAGTTGATGAAAAAACATCTGAAAGTTGAGAAAGTTGATTTTACGCAGAGTTTTTAGATAATAATCAAATTTGTTATTGGTATAAATTAAATAGATAAACTTATTGTGGTTGAGATAGAAGTTATAAAAGAAATTTATTGCAATAAATGCGGAGTCAATACAAGACACCAGTTTAAGTATTACATCATGGATATTCAGGAAGAAAAGGAAGTAAATGAGACAGCTTTAAATGAAATTGAAGAAGAAGATATTGGGGGAAAATTACTGGTTAAAATATTGAGGTGGAGTGATGCAAAAGCAGCAATGGATATGGCAGAAGAAGTCTGGAACTTATTGGACTTGGATAAACTTAATGAACTCAGGGGAAAGGATGTTTATGTGTGTTGTGATTGCGGAGAAGAGAATTATGTTAATAATATTTAAATTATGCTAACAGGAAAAGTTATTGAGGAATCAAAGATTGGAAATTATTCTGTAATATTCAGGTATCCTAAATTTGAAGATTTTGAAGACACATTAAAATACATAAATTCTCTTGTTGAAGAAAGAGTTTATATAGATATGCATAAGAAAATGAGTAAAAAGGGAGAACTTAAATTCTTGACCCTTCTGCTGAGAAATATTGAAAATAGAGAAGCTGTATCTCTTGTTGCTGAAGTTAATGGGAAGGTTGGAGGTTTAGTGAATATCAATAAAGGAGTCCACGCAGAAAATCATATTGGAAATTTAGGAATTGGTTTAGAAAAAGGAATTAGGGGCAAGGGAATAGGGAAAAAGTTAATAAAACTTGCAATAAATGAAGCAAAGAAAAACCTAAAAACTGAGATTGTTGAGCTGGATGTTTATGCTGAAAATAAAGTTGCTTTAAATTTATACAAAAAATCCGGATTTAAGAAAGTGGGTATTGTTAAAAAAGGTTCGAAGAAAAATGGAAAATACTCTGACAGAATTTTGATGGTTAAATATTTATAAAATTAATAGAACTATTTTTTAAAGGGTTGCGTTAATCACGAATCCCTTCTTCAGTAACCTTGAAAATTGCTTCTGAATCCGGCAGTGAAGGAGAGTCAATTAATTTAACAATTCTTTTCTGATCTCTGCTCTTTCTTAAGTACATCCTGAATGTTGCGGCGTGTCCAAGAATGTGACCGCCGATTGCTGTGGTTGGATCCCCAAACATTACTGCGGGATTTGACATTACCTGATTAGTTACATAAACAGCAAGATTGGAAACTTCTGATAATTTTTGCAGTTCATGAAGGTGCCTGTTTAGTTTTTGTTGTCTTGGAGCTAATTCACCTCTTCCTGAATAATCAGTCCTAAACATAGAGGTTAAGGAATCAACAATAAGGATTTTTACATTTTTCTCTTTGATTATCTCTTTTGCTTTATCAACAAGCAACATCTGATGGTCAGAATTGTAAGCTCTTGCAACAAATATATTTTTTAATGCTTCTTCAGGATCAAGACCCGCGGCTTTTGCCATCTGCTCAACTCTTTCTGGTCTAAATGTATTTTCTGTGTCTATAAATATAGCAGCTCCGTCTAAACCTCCTTGTTCTATAGGCAACTGCACATTAACAGCTAATTGAAATGCTAATTGCGATTTTGATGAACCAAAAGCCCCATGAGCTTCTGTAATGCACCCTGTTTCAAATCCACCGCCAAGAAGGTCATCCAATGCTGTTGATCCGGTGGTAATTTTACCTATCAATTTTCTTTTTTCATAAACCGATTCTGCGGTTTCAAAACCCATATTTATTCCATTTCTTGCGCTTTCAATAATTTTCTCGGCTGTTCCTTCTCCAACTTCAATTGCATCGCAGATTTCTCCTTTGGATGCGGCAGCAATAGCCATTAAATCTTCATAACCCGCTTCTCTAAGTTTTTCAGCGGTTTTCTCGCCAACTCCGGCAAGGTTTTTTAATTTATCCACCATAATTTTATTAATAATTAATAAAAGAAACACTTGATTTATTACCAATTATTTTTAATTTTATACAATAGAAAATGATGGTCTCTTTCAATAGTTTCTTTAACTGAGTCATCACCACCCCGTTCATAAGTTTTAAAACCTCGAAGAATGAAATCATGCGGACATGTATCTGAAAGTTTTAGATAGGTTCCTTTATATCCTCCTGGCGGTTTAGAATAATTTATAAATCTTAATCCATCAGGGTAATTGGAGTTATTTTTAATGTGTATGCTTACATTAGGGTTGATTCTACCAAAAACAAAATTTTTCCATAATTCAGCCATATACCCGGGTTCTTCCATAGTGCAATTTAGAGAATATTTTTCTGGATACCCATAAGGTAAGGGTTCAGTAATAATACTTCTTTCAAATGCTTCAGGGATAGATTCATCAAAAAGTTCTCTATCTTTTTCTTTAAACCAAATTTGTATTTCGTTTTTGGACATAACTTTAATTAAATCAAATTTTAAATACTTTTCAGTAAAGAATTTATTGACTTAATCTTTTCAGGGTTTTTATTTCCTGTTCTTTGTTTAATTTTACTTCAGAAATGCTCAGCAGAATATAAGAGAAAATTCCTGAACTCGGGGCAAACAGGAAACTTTTGAAGAATTCAAGAGAAACCCAGATTGTAATGCTCATCATTATTGGGAACCAGATTAAAAGGGATTTTATCAGCGCTGAATTTTCAAGTTCATTGGATACTGTTTCAGTAATATTAATTCCAAGGTCGCTGGTTTCAAAGGAGTTTGCTTTTTCAGCAATATTGATTCTAAGTTCTACTTCAATCTGGGAATATTGTTCTTCAGTGAGGTCCGGGTATTCATCCCGGATTTTTTGCATCTGGTCTTCAACAGTTTTGTTAATCATACCTTCGGATAATTTGGAATCTCCTCCCGTAGCAAAATTTGATATTTCACCCCCAATAATATTTGACAGGCTTTCTGCGGTTGTTTCCATATAAATTTGGGAATAAGAATCATTTGTGTAAAAAGAAACAAGTGAGCCAATGAATACGAATATGAACATAACCAGAAGTGCGTGGGATACAGCATTGCTCCCTATTCGAAATTTCTTCCATTTTTTTAATTCCTGTTCATAAGTTTCTCCGAGCGGAATTACATAAAGGGATGCAAGAAACAAACCCATGGCGAGAAACAGGAACATGGTTGAGAAATTAAATAATATTCCTGAGCAGATAATTGGTGCAATTAGAAAGTATTTCATTTTACCCGGTTTTTTTACTGCAAGAAAGGAGAGTCCCATGCAAAATATTGTGAAACCGAGCAGAGCTATAAAAATTCCTGAGAATGTGTTCATTATAACTTCAAATATGGAATTCTCAAGCACCCCTAAAGCAAATATTTCAAGGAACCTCGCTTGCAATATTGTTAGTGAACTTAAGGTAATCCCACTAAGAAATAAAACGCAAAATCCCATGAAAAATAAAATTGAAACAAATAAAAAATTAAGAAGTTCGCCAAGTTCTTCTGGATTTTCTGGTTTATTCACCATGCTAGTATTTTCTTTTTTTTGTTTCCTTTTTATACCATTTTTTCCATTCAGTTAATTTTTTCTTTCTCAACTTTTCTTCTACGTTTTTGCTTGCGCCTAATTTTTTGAAAATATTTTTTATTGATTGTTCTATTTCACTTTTTTTGCTGATTAGGTTATATCCTCTGCCAGGAACATATCCTTTTTTTGGCATGAATGTGTAAGCAACAACAATTCCCACAAGTATTATTGAAAAAGCAATAACCGACATTATGAGCAGAGTTGAGCTTGTGTTCATTGTTTCAAGGTTTTCAAATTCCAGAGACATTGAATTAAGTTCTGTGTCCAGATTGGTTATCAGATTTTTTGCTTCCGCATAATTGCTGCTTGAGATATATGCTTCTATTTGAGCTAAGGTGAGATTTGCGCTTTCAATATCTGAAGCAATTGAAGTGGTGTTTTTGTTTTCATTTTTAGCTTTTTCAAGTTTGTTAAGGATGATTTTTAATTGAGCCACTAATTCGTCGTAGTTATCATTTATTGTTGATTTTTCTTCTTCAGAAGGAAGTATTGTAAGTGTTAGTTGTTCTGAGATATTTATTTCATCCGAGGCAATAGTTAGATTAATTTCTTTTGTTCCAAGAGTCTCTGTTTCAGGTATTGTGAATTTTATAGTATAATATTTTGTTTCTTTGCTGTATACTGCTATTTTGGATGAATCAAGTTCAAATGATCCATTTGAAGCCCCTGTTAAAGCAGGGTACACATTATGCAATGTTGCTTCACCAGTATTTTTAATATAAAAAACCATTGTTTTTGTTTCTCCCTGGATGATGCTGAGGTTGGTTGTATTGTAAACCTGGAGGTTAGTTTGTTTGACTTTTAAAGTGATTAAATTTGAGACTTCTTTTTCATCGGAAATTGCCTTTAAATTTATTTCATAATCTTTTGCTTCAAAATCTTTCGGGATTGAGAAATGAATTGTGTAATCTTCTGTGTTTCCTGAACTTAAATCATCTTCCACTGAAGGAGTGATTGAATAATAATCTGAATCCAGTCCGGATAAAGTTAAATACAAATCACTTAGTTCTGTGTTTCCTGTGTTTTTTAGTTCCACTTTTAAATCATAAGTTCCACCCTGAGCAATGTAGAGGTATGAAGAAGTTGGTTTTAGGAATGAAATTCCATAATAGGTATTTGTCCCAAAATCATCATAACTACTGTCATCTCCATCATCACTATCATCGCTGGTGCTTGGAGTATTAATATCAACATTTTTATCTTCGTCACCTGTGGTTGCGTTATTTCCTGTCGCTTCTACTATTATATTATTATCATCTCCGGCGGTTGTTGGGTTTAGGTACCAGTAACAAGAATCTTTCATCTCACCCGCAGCAATTGTGTCGCAGTCATTGCATGAAAGATCATCTCCGGATGTTTTTGTAAAGTATGAACTTGAATAAGTGATATCAACGAGAACATCGGTAACATCTAGATTTCCTGTATTATTTACATAAACTTTTACATAAAAACCATTTCCTATATCCACATCTGTTGGGGGTTCTGTTTTCCAGGTTACCACCAGATACCCCCACCTTACAACAACTTCCTGTTGTTTTGTATAATTAAATTTCCCATCTTCTGAATAAACACTTACATTAATTGTATAATTCGTGTTTTCAGTTCCGGTAAAATTCCAAAGAGCCAGACCTGAATTTGTGCCATTAATATCCCCAACAGAAGTGCAGTTGCTTGAATTTGAATGGTTGAGTCCTGTTCCTGTCCAGTCCAAACAAACAGTTACATTCTCCGCCATGAAATCTCCAGGTTTTGAAACATTTACGGTGAAATCAAAAGGAAATCCTTTTACAATTGTGATTGGGTTGGTTGTGATATCTGAATTGAGATAATACAATAGTTCAAAACTTGAATTAATTTCTACAATATTCCCTGCTTCATCAGTTGCGTTTCCAAAGAGAGTATAATTTTTTTCATCCAGATTTGTTGCATTTATATCTCCAGAGAATATTCCATTGGCAACTGAAAAAGAAATATTCTGGATTATAGTTCCCGTTGAATTTTTTAGTGTGAAATTGTATTCTTTGGAAATGTTCCATGAATTCTCAATTAAGGTTTGGTTATCATGGGAATAAACTTCAAAAGTTACTGATGTTAGATTTGTTGAATCATTAATATAATAAATACTGTTTACCAAATTTAATCTTGGCAGGGTCTGGTTGGTAACCGTAATATTTAGAGTAAAGTTCAGGTAATTATAAGGTTCCCCATTTGGAGAGTTTAAATAAATCCATCCCGAATAATTTCCAAGATAATAAGAATTTACTGGGGTTTCAATTGTGATATTTAGATAACCAATTCTCCCTGCCGAAACATTATTGGATAATACGATGTTGGTGAAATTTAATGCAATTGAACTGTTTGCTGTGTTTGTAAGATTTGTTGAGTTGATTTGCGTTAAGTTGTATAAAAGTGAGTCCCCTGAATTATTGATTGTAAAACTAAAAGTTTTGGTTTGGTTTAAATTTATAAACAAATTTCTTGTTGTGTTTTCATCTTCTGTTGTTCCTGTGGATATGGTTTGATTTCCAGTATAATTATAAGTATTATTCCATGAAGGGATTAAATTCAGAGTTGCAATTTTGTTGGTTAATACAAGGTAATCCCAATTCCCTGTTGATAAATTGTAAGGCTCATCGCAGAAATCATCATTATCATAATCATTGCAGGTATCTGAGTAACCGTTTCCGGAAGGGTTTGTCCAATAGTTCCCTCCTATCTGAGTTCCATTAGAGTAAATTCTCGTTCCCGATTGTTTTGTTGTGTTCCAGTAATTTATATTAGATCCAGTAATATTAAAATTATTTGTGTTGTTGAAAAAGTTGTTGTAAATTGTATTATTAGCGCTTGAATCTATATAAATCCCCCCATTTGTGTTTATTGTAATTGTGTTATTGGTTAAAGTATTGTTTGAAGAATTATCTAAATACATTCCATCTGAGAAGTTCATCACAATACAATTCTTTATAGTAAGGTTATTGTAATTTGTAACATTAATACCATATCCTGTGGTGTTACCTGAAATGGTGGTGCCATTGCAATTTAATATAAGCTCCGAAGCATTAATAATAAGAGCTGTTCCATTGCAATTTGTTAAATTATCATTTGCATTTAAAGTTCTGCTGTCATTAAGAAAATCCCCGCATGAACAGGGAATAACTCCGCCGCAATTTGCAGCAAAACCAGGGATAATTAAAAGAGTTATTAAGAATAAGCTTAAAAATATCTTTGCCCTCATTAGTATATTATAAATTATATTTTAGTTTTAACTATCTTGTAGAATATACTGAGGTAATCCCCGAATTATGCGGATATTTTACTCTAAAGAAGAGATTTAATTAACAAATCTCAACATCAACAAAAATCGGAGCGGCTATTTTTATTTCTTTTTTCTGGTCTGTCATATATCTGGAAATGGATTTATCTACTTTAAGGTTAATTGAAGGAAGTGTATCCGCGTATTTTACGGTTGATATTCCTTTCTTGCCTTTTTCCGCATTATAGGCAAAATAGTTTGAGATTGCGTCAAGGAAGGAGCAGACTTTAACCCCTTTCTCAATGATTTCCTCATATTTTTTATCTCCTGGTTTTACTCCAAGAATATTTCCCTGATAAACATAAATTTCATTCATTCCTCCGGGTCCGAGCAGTTTCTTGCCTTCTTCGGGTTCAAGAACATAAACTTTTGAAGACCTATCATATATTTTTTCTTTGACAATTCCCAGAGAATCTTTGTGCTCAATGATTCCTTTTTTAATTGCTTCTGTAATCTCTTTATTTTCGGGTTTTTTGTCTATTTCTATACCCGCGGCAATCTGCTCATCTGAAAGTTCTGAGGTTGGGTTATAATATAAATCCCTGATATCCTCTATATTTTCAAGAGCCATCACAATTCTTCCAAGTCCAGGTCCTGAGTTAAATACAGGATATTTTATCTTGTAGTTTGCGAGTGAGACCGGTGAGTACATACCAATTTCAGAAACTTCAAGCCATCCGGTTTTTGGGTGTTTCACAAATACTTCAAAATTGGTTCCCGGGGCGTAATAGGTTGGCTGGTTTGGTTTTACTTCAAATTTCACTTCCTTAAACCCAAGTTTCTTAAAGAATGCTTCTGTGAGTTTCTTCCCGTTTTCTATCCTGAAGTTCTCGTCCATGATGGTAAGGGATAAATTTAGGTGGGCTTTCAGATGTCTTGAATCCTCTTTTTGCTCCCTCCTATATCTCCACACAAGAGAGAAAAGCATAATTGGGTGCTTTTTTTTGTCCTGTAATTTTGCCAGTATCGGGAACCATGCGGTTGTTGCGTGCGAAATTAATGTCTGGTTTGAGGCTTCTGGTTTTAGTTCTGTTAATTCTTTGAAAACTTCATTAATCAAATAAACTGAGTCTGAGGTGGAAATATTTAGTTCTGAGACAAGTATTTCTGTGAAATCCTCACCCCCTTCGATTTCCTCTCTTTTGTATCTTTTAAGGATATCCTGCAATTCTGTGAATTTTTTAAAGTCTGGGATTTTTTTTAAGATTAATTCCTTTTTTTCATTTGACAGTCCGATGTCAGGTCTTGGGATTGTGGAGATGTAATATACCCTGTCCATTATTGCCCCGGCTTCAGGACCATATTGTTTTTTTATTTCTTCGTCTGACTGAATTGGATTAAGTATAATTTCGTCAAAACCCAATTCCAACAAGGCTTTCCTAATATTAAGCGCATATTTCCATAATAAATGTTCTGAGCCTGTTTTCTGGTTAGGCTGGAAATCTCCCTTTCCGGTTACTAATTCTGCGGTTTTTTTCCATTCTCCTTCCCAGTCATTTTTCGCGTTATTTTTTATTTTTTCAGGATCAAATACCATAATATAATTAAATAATTCAGTGTTGAATATAGGAATCCTTCTAATAAGTTATTTCAGTAATACTATGATGTACGACTATGTGATAGTTGGCGGAGGCGTTGCAGGATTATATTTGGCAACAAGGCTTAAGAATAAACAGGTTTTGTTGCTTGAAGAACACAAAAATCTTGGTCCGCGAAGATGCAGCGGTCTTATTTCAGATAGGATAAACAAGTTTTTTGATTTGCCGAAATCCATTATTGAAAGGGAAATTTACAAGGCATACCTTTGTTGCGGAGAAGTTTCAGCCCAGATTAATTTAAATTCAGTTGTTCTTGATAAAGAGAAATTTGAAACTTATTTGTTGAGACAAGCTGAGAAAAATGTTGAGGTTAAATATGAAAGGATGATTAAAGTATCTGATGATTATCATGGGGTTGTTGTCACCACATCCCAGGGTGTTTACAGAACAAAATATGTTATTGGGTGCGACGGGGCAAATTCTCTTGTAAGAAAAACTTTTCTTGATGAAGAACCGAAGAAATTCTTTTTCGGAAAATTCTGCTATTCAAATGAAAAACCTTCTGATGAATACCGCGTGTTCTTTGATTCAAAATATTCTGATTTATTTGCGTGGACTGCCCCGAGAAGAAACAAAGTTGAGTACGGGATGATTTGCGAGAAAAATCTTAACAGCAATTATGAGAATTTTATAAGAGATAAAAATCCGAAAGATACGTCCGAAGATTATTTCGGAGTAATCCCAACAGGTTTTTGCAAGTGTTCTTTTCCAAAGGGAATTTTGGTTGGGAATGCCGCGGGAATGACAAAACCCCTGACCGGAGGCGGAGTAATTTATTCTTTGATAGCCGGCAAGATTGCGGCAAGGGAATTAAATAAAGATGAACCTGATTTCAGAAATTATGAGAAAAAATGCTTTGAAGTTTTAGGGAAGGAAATAAAAAAACAATTGTTGGCGAGAAGAGTTTATTCAAAACTGAGCGACAGGAGAAAAGAGAAACTGATATCTTCAATTAAGAAAGAGAGGTTTAACATTGATATGGATTTCCCAATGACCGATATTCTTAAGGATAAAAAGATGAGGATTTTGAAGAGTTTTTTTGGGATGTAATTGAGCTGTACACATTTTGTGTACAACCGAAGTAGAAAGAATTGAGATGGTGACAATTTGTCACCGGTTGAAATGTTTATAGGATTTAAAAGTAAATTATGGAATCTGATAAAGCGCTTGTGGTTTTTGAAGATAAAAAGATTAGGAGAATTTGGCATAATGGTAAATGGTATTTTTCTGTTGTTGATGTTGTTGGAGCTTTGACCGAACAGCCAGATTATCAGAAATCAAGAAAATATTGGAATAAATTAGGTCAAAGGTTAAGAGACGAAGGGAGTGAAGCGGTGACAAATTGTCACCAGTTGAAATTACGAGCAGAGGATGGAAAACTGAGGGAAACAGACTGCGCAAACACAGAATCTTTGTTTAGAATAGTCCAATCAATCCCTTCCAAAAAAGCCGAGCCATTCAAAAGATGGTTGGCAAAAGTTGGTTATGAAAGAATTCAGGAAATAGAGAACCCGGAATTAGCGCAAAAAAGGATGAAAGAAATTTATAAAGCAAAAGGTTATTCTGAGGATTGGATTGAAAAGAGAGTAAGAGGAATCGCAATAAGGGATGAATTAACCGATGAATGGAAGAATCGCGGAGTAAACAAAAACATAGAATACGCAATTCTTACAAATGAAATTAGCAAGGCAACATTCGGAAAGACGGTCGAAGAATACAAACAATTCAAGAAATTAAATCGAGAAAATTTGAGAGATCATATGACTGACTTGGAATTAATTTTTACAATGCTTGGCGAAGCGTCCACAACAGAAATTGCAAAAAATAAAGATGCTGAAGGTTTTGTGGAAAATAAAACTGCCGCAAAGAAAGGCGGTAAAATTGCGGGTGATGCAAGAAAAAACCTTGAGATAGAATCTGGAAAAAATGTGACTTCAGATGAAAATTATCTGGAAAAACCAGAAAGTGTTAAGAGACTTGAAAAGAAAAATAAGTAAATTTATGTTGGAACAGATAGGAAAATATGATCCTTTTGGAGTCAGCTATACTCCGTATGATTATGGGGTTTGTCCGGAGTGCGACAATGAAATTGTGCTTGTGAAATATCCCGAAAAATTTGTGAATGGTGAGAATAGGGTATTTTATATGGAGGGAATGGATTTTCTTTGTCTAACCTGCGGCGCAAGCGCTACAGAGAGAAAGGGAGAAGAAATCGGTTATGATAAAAGAGAATTGATGTTGGAAATCAATAACAAGGTAAATGAATTCAATCCAAAAAAAACGTAAGAAATGGTGGGTTAAAAATAGTTATGAATTGGGTTAAGCGCGGGGATTTTTTGAGAAGTAATTAGATTTGATAGATATATATGGAAGCCCATCTTTTGCTGTTTGTTTCATCGCATTGTTCCCATTGTCCGGGAGCAGAGAAAGTGGTTGAAAAAATTGCCCCAAGTTATAAGGAATTTGGTTTGTCTTACAGAAAAATAAGAATAAAAACTGAGGAAGGCAAAAAGTTATCTTCAGAATACAATGTAATGGGCCTCCCCACCCTGTTGTTTTTGGATGATGGCGAGAATGAAATAAAACGAATGGTTGGGGCTCCGAGCGAAGATAATTTGAAGAAAAATATTGAGAAAGTTCTTGGGTTGAAGAAGTCTTTCTTTAGCCGGTTTTTTGGTTGATAATATTTCTCATGGGGCTCTCTTTAATTTGCAGATAATTTGGGTGTAATATCCCGTAATTTTATATTTTGGGTTAATTTGACTTTAATAGCTCAATTAGCGAGTAACTTAGGTTGTCTTAAGGATTTTTGATGAAATCCAGTAAATTTGGACAAAAAACAGGAGAAATCCCCGGGAATGCCGGGTAAAAAATATATACCGGGAATGCCGGGTAAATCAAGTATTATATATGATTATATATTTATTATTATGAAAATTCATTTACCCAATAGTGCGTTTCTAGGGAATATTGATTCTTTTATTAAATCATATGATCCTTCTAATGGAACTATATTGGAAATAACAGCAAATAAGAAATGGATTTCAGTGCATCCCGTTATACTAACAATGATTGCAGGATTAGCAAAATTAAAAAAAATTAAAGAAATTAAATGCGAAACTTTAGAAGC
Source organism: Candidatus Aenigmatarchaeota archaeon (assembly GCA_030600555.1). Classification (GTDB taxonomy): domain Archaea; phylum Aenigmatarchaeota; class Aenigmatarchaeia; order QMZS01; family QMZS01; genus QMZS01. The sequence continues at coordinate 10,469 of JAUVLW010000005.1, read as the reverse complement.
AAAATCAAAGTATTATTTTGAAAGAATGGGTTTATTTAAATTTTTGAATTTAGATTCTGGAATAACAATTCAGGAACATGAATCTGCGGGGAGATTTATACCAATAACAAATATAAAAACATCAGAGGAATTAAATAATTTTATTAAAGACATGATTCCTTTATTGCATTTAAATCCAGAAGAAGCAGAACCTTTTAGGTATATTGTGAGTGAATTAGTAAGAAATGTTCTTGAACATTCTTTATCAGAACGGGGTGCATTCGTCTGTGCTCAGTATTACAAAAAAAGCAATATTATAAGAATTGGAATTGTTGATATTGGAGTGGGAGTTAAAAGAACTATTGGTAAATCTCATTCAGTAAACTCGGATATGCAAGCTTTACAGCTTGCTTGCACACCGGGAATAACAGGAACAACCAGCAGAGAAGGAGGCACTGATTATAATGCAGGAGGGGGACTATTTTTTATTAAATCCATAGCTAAAGTGAATCGGGATTTTTTTATGATTTATAGCGGTGAAGCGATGTATAAGTTGTTAAAAAGAAACGCCAATACAAAGAGAATCCGTTTATCTTCTGATCCATTTTTGGATAGACATTCAAAAGGTGAAAATTATCCTTATTGGCAAGGGACTGTGGTTGGTATTGATATTTCGTTGGATAGCAACCAATTGTTCTCTACATTATTGGATTTGATAAGGGAGACCTATACTAAAAGTGTTAGAATAAGAAAAAAAGCTAAATATAAAAAACCGAAATTTATATAATGGAAATAAAAATATTTAAATTCACGGGCTTTTTTGCGGAGGATAAAGATGCAGCTCAAGAAATTCGCATCAATAAAATAATTCCTGCATTAAAAAAAGGCGAGAAGGTAATATTGAATTTTCAAAAAGTTGATTCCGCAACACAGTCTTTTGTGCATGCTTTAATAAGCGATGTCTTAAGGAAATTTGGAGGAGAAATTCTTGATAGGTTGTTATTCAAAAATTGCAATCTAACAATACAAAAGATAGTAACAATAGTTACAGAATATATGCAGGAAAGTTAGTTTATCTTAGATTAATCAAAATTTTATTAATCTCACTATTTAGCAAACAGATATTGTTGGAAATCAATAAAGGTTTCTCTAATTCTCTCAACATTTCCTAATTTTTGAGTGGCATCTTCAATCTCATTATATTTGATTTTAAGGAGATTTGGAATTTTTTCTTGATCAAGTTCCTCAATGCCAGTTTCAATATAATTGGATAAAACAAATTCCAAGAATTCTTTTTGGTTATTGTCCAATGATTTAAATATATTTGATTGCGCTTTGGCAACTCTTTCTTCTCTTGTTATTGGTTTTATTGCATAGGAAATATATTCCAAAACATCAAATAAATCGCTGTTTTCAGCATCTATTAACTGTTGCAATGTTTTTAGTTCATTAAGCCCATAACCAGCTTCTGCTAATCTATCTAACAAAGCCCTTCGGGTTATGGGATTTGACCACATTTTGCGAAGTTCATTTTCATCTTTAAAAAAGTCAGGCAGTTTTCCAAATATATTTTGTAAAAATTCTTCTGCGGAAATTGGTTTTCCTTCTGCGCTCCAAAATGAGGTTTGAATCATGCATTGAATTTCTCTTTCTTTTCCAGCCCCTAATTTTATTCTTATTATCTTCTTTTTTGGTTTTCCTTCTGCGGTTCCTTCAAATGGAGTCCGTTCTTCTGTTACTTCTACTGACTTTAGTTTTGTCAGAGGTTCAGGTTCCAATGGTTCGCCATCCCATTCAGGATCGTTAAAGTGATGGGATATTTTAACAAAATCATAAATTGTGAAAAATTCTTTTCCCTCAAATAATCTGGTGCCTCGTCCAACAATCTGTTTAAATTCAATTATGGTTTTAATTTGACGCATTAAAACAATGTTGCGAATATTTCTTGCATCAACGCCTGTTGAAAGTTTTTGCGAAGTGGTGAGTATTGTTGGGATTGTGTTTTCATTGTCTTTGAATTTTTCCAAATATTGTTCGCCCAGTTCCCCGTCGTTGGCAGTAACACGCACGCAGTAATTTGGTTCTTTGCTTTTCTTGAATTGATTAATTAAGTCCCTAATTGCGAGCGCATGGTTTTGGGTTGCGCAAAAAACAATGGTTTTTTCATTTTGATTAATTTCCCGTAAAAGCAGTTTTACATTGTACGCTTCTTTTTCTTTAATTTCGATTATTTTATTCCAGTCAGCTCCTTCGTAAATTTTTCCAACTTCTATTTCTCCTTCAATTATTTTATCATCGGAAGTATAAACATAATCGTCCAGTGTTGTTTCAATTCTTTTAACTTTAAACGGAGTTAAGAAACCATCATTGATTCCTTCCTTTAATGAATAAACATAAAGAGGTTCTCCAAAGTATCTGTAAGTGTCCATATTGTCTTTTCGTTTTGGGGTGGCGGTTAAACCTAATTGAACTGCGGGAGAAAAATATTCCATTATTCCCCGCCAATTTCCTTCATCATTTGCTCCCCCTCTGTGACATTCATCAATAATTATTAGGTCAAAATAGTCTTTTGGATATTCTCCAAAATAAGGAGTATCATTCGGACCGCTCATAAAGGTTTGAAATATTGTGAAAAATATGCTCCCATTTGTTGGAACAGAACCTTTTTTTCTTATTTCACTTGGTTTAATTCTCACCAAAGCATCTTCGGGGAAAGGAGAAAATTCATTAAATGCCTGATTTGCAAGAATATTTCTGTCTGTGAGAAATAAAATTCTCGGTCTTCTTGCCCCGTCTCGTTTTAAATTCCAACGAGCCTGGAATAGTTTCCATGCAATTTGAAAAGCAATTTTGGTTTTTCCGGTTCCTGTTGCAAGAGTTAATAATAATCTGTCCTTTTCACCTTCGGCAATAGTATCCAAAACCTTATTTGTTGCAATTTCCTGATAAAATCTTGGTGTGTAAATGCCCCCATTTGGAGTCTCATTGAATTTTTCTTTCCAGTTGTTTTGAATGTTAAAGGTTTTATTCCATAGTTCCTCAGGTGTTGGAAAATTGTCAATTAATCCTTCTTTAGCGGTTTCCATGCAAATCTGATAAATTTCTTTGCCATTTGTTGCGAAAGTGGTTTCTAAATGGAGTTTTTCAGCGTAATCTTTTGCCTGTCCGACTCCTTCCCCAACTTCTTTTTCATCGCTTTTAGCCTCCATTGCCGCAAGTTTTCTTCCTTTGTAAACTAAGATATAGTCCGCAATTGAGGGTTTTGCCCTTCCTAAAGCGGTTCGCAGTTTTCCATCCGTAAATTGGTATTCTCTCAATACTTTAGACCCTTCTACAACTCCCCAACCGCTTTCTCTTAATTTTGGGTCAATTAGTTCTGCTCTGGTTTCCGCTTCATTCATAATGATACTTAGGTAAGTTTTCCTTTAAAGGCTTTTTGGAGAATTGATTGTTTTAGTTCTTCTAGGTCTGTGAGTTTTTGGTTGTAGATTTGTTCGAGTTTTTTGGTTTCGGCTGAGAGTGAGTCGAGTTTGGCGACGATGGATTTTTGTTCAAAAAGAGATTTTGGAAATGGGAAAAGCCTGTTTTCAAAAGTTCCCAAGTTTATATTTGCTTGCGCACTTCCTTTACCTAATGATTGAATCTCAACCTTAAATGATTGTAATAAATATTCGACAAAATTATTATTAGCTACTTTTTCATTTACAACAATTCCTATTACACTATCTGGAAAGCAAGCATCAAAAGCCAATATCCCTGTTTCTGCAATGTTTGCTGCAATTGTAATGCAAATTGTTCCTTTAGGCCATAATTTACTTTGTGCCAAACCAGTTTCATTATAAGTTTGTGTATAATCCGTGATGAAATGTTTACAATTCCTGATTTGTCCCGTTTGTATGAATGGATATTTACCCCCATACAGTTTTTTATCATTTCTTGGACGGTGTTTAGATTTACCTCTGCTAAATGTTTTAGATATTTGTTCTAACTTTTTTTCTTCCCACCCTTCACCTTTATTTTCAAAAACACTTTGCAAATAACTTTCAAAAGTTTCTTTTGCATTTTTTAAATTCTTTTCCGCGTTTTCTTTTGCTTTTGCAATGTTTTCAAAAGTTTTATCTAAAATGGCAACGATACGTTTTTGTTCTGGGAGTGGTGGGATTGGAATTAAAATCTGTTTATATTCTTTTAGTTGTAAATTTCTAATTCCCGTGGATTGTCTTTGCATAGTCTTGGTTTTTCCAGATATATACTCAAAGTATAAAAATCTATGCAAAAAATTAAAGTCCACGATTTTGTCATCTAAAACTCTAATTGTAGAAGTAAAATTACTAAATGAAAAATCTCCTTCTTTTTTGTCAAAAAGAGCGACACGACCAACAGGCTGTTTCGGACCCCCTCCAGATTTTTCTAAAATAATATCTCCAACATACAATTTCCTTTTTTTATATTGTTCTATTTCTACAAGTAAATAGGCAATGTTAGAATCATCTAAAAAACCTTCTTTTGTAAAATTGGTATTTCTGATAACACCCACTTCAATGTAAGGTGGGTTTTTTCCTTTCCAAAGCCCATTAAAGATATCACAAACATCCCCCAATTTCTTTTCTTCCCATTGTTTACTCATATTTCACCCCTTTCAATCAAATTCATTTGCAGTTCAGCATTATGCTCTCGAAATGAAATAACAAATTCGTCAGTATTACTTTCTTTCATTTCTTCTTGTTTTATTTTATAAACCAATAATCTTAAAATTTGATTATCATTCTCAAATAAAAATGGCTTTCCATGATGCTTACTAAAGCAGATTGCATCCAATATTATTTTTGCAATATTATCCACATCTTGGATTTTCATATTTAATTCTGAGGTATAAATAACAAGGGATAAATCGATTTTTTTATTGCGAAATTCATCAAAATTTTTATTTTCCAACCAATTTTCCAAATCAAGTTTAATCTTTTTTATTGTTTCAGGTTTAATTTTGCTAGAGGTTTTTACAATAAATAGAGAATTAGAACTGCCTTTAGAACCCTCCAGAATTAGTTGCTTACCCGCCGAAATCCCAACCATATTAAATTAACCCCTTTATTGATTTTAAGATGTCTGCGCTTTCTTTATCTAAATTTTTCATCTCATCCAAAATTTCTTTTGGTTCCCTAAGCGGAGCCTCTTTTTTTGCATTGGGATTTTTTACAGATAAATCAAAAGTTTCTTCATTAATATCCGCAATTTTTACAGTCCAGGAGTTTGCTGAATCTGCTTTTGTTTTCTGAAGTTCTACAAATTCAGCCAAATCGTTTTCATTTAAGGGATTAGTCTTGCCCAAGTTTCTGTCTAAATTTAATTGATAATACCAGATTTTTCGTGTTGGAACTCCTTTCTCAAAAAACAACACAATTGTATTTACACCCGCGCCTAAAAATGTGCCTCCGGGCAAATCCAAAACAGTATGCAAATTGCAGGTTTCCAGTAAGTGTTTTCTTAATGAAATCGAGGCATTATCAGTGTTTGACAAAAATGTATTTTTTATGACAATGCCCGCTTTACCGCTCGCCTTTAGTATTTTAATAAAATGCTGTAAGAATAAGAAAGCGGTTTCTCCGGTTTTAAATGTAAAGTTCTGCTGAACTTCAGCCCTTTCTTACCCACCACAATGAGGATTTTACATAACAATCTCGTAACGGTCTTTTTCCTGTATATCCGTAATATTTTCTGTAAGTGTGTTGGTGTGGATTATATTTGGCGAATTAATGCCATGAAAAATCATATTCATAATACCAATAATATAAGCGAGTGATTTTTTCTCTTTACCGCAAAATGTTTTTTTTTGAAGTGTTTCCATATCTTTAGTGGTCAATTTTTTACTGTTTTTCAGATATTCAAAAGATTCGCATAAAAAACCTGCTGAGCCAACTGCACCATCATAAATTTTATTTCCTATGGTGGGTTTCACGACTTTTACAATTGTTTTGATGAGTGGACGCGGGGTATAGTATTCTCCACCATTCCTGCCAGCATTTCCCATATTTTGGATTTTTGCTTCATATAAATGCGACATTTCGTGTTTTTCAGCATGAGAACCAAAACGCAATTTATCAATTAGATTAATCACTTCCCGCAAGTTATAACCGCTTTGAATCTTATTTTTTAATTCACTAAAAATCTCACCAATTTTATATTGAATTGTATCTGCGTTTTCCGCATTTAGTTTAAATTTCTTGAAATAAGGGAATAATTTTTGATTAACAAATTCGGTCAAATCATCCCCCATAGGAGCTTTATGATGGTCTAATTTTCCATCCTTGCCTTTTGGCATTGCCCAGACATTCCATTGAAATTCTGGGCTAATTATATTAGTATAACTTTTACCAGCTAATTCTGCGGAAATCTGTTTTTCTTTTTCAAGGTCATCGATATATTTCAAGAAAAGAATCCATGAGGTCTGTTCCACATAATCCAATTCACTGCTGCAACCTGCATCTTTCCAAAGAACATCATCCACATTTTTAAAAATTTGTTCAAACATTTTTTGCACCTCTTGATTCTATTTTCATAATTATATTCATCAAGATTTAAAACTGATGTTTTTTAGGTCTAATTCAAGTCAAAATGAAAAGTATATATTCAAATATTGATTTTGGTTAATATAATATTTTAATTCAATACAAAGTATGGTAAAATGGCAAATCATGGAAATTATAATTGGGGCAAATTTGTAAGAATTGAGAGTGATTGGGTAAAAAAATTTTTAAACCCACATGTGCGAAAGAAAGAAAAGATAATGATAAGATGCTTTAATATTAAATTTTCAGGAACTCAACAAAGATATGATGGTTTAATTACCCATATAGCTTCACAATTAGATAAATTTGTTTTTAGTGAAACTGAAAAGAAAGAATTTGAAAAGACCGGCAAAAATCCCTATAGAGAAGCACTCCAGTATTTTGGTGGAATTAATCCAGATAAAGACGGAAAATTTGGAGAGTTAATTTTATTCTTATTGGTGGAATCAATTCTTAAGGCACCTATGATAGCTCATAAGATTAGAGGCATATATCCAAATGATCAAGTAAAAGGTTCTGATGGAATATTTATTGGGTTTTATAATAATTTTAGTGCATTATTCTTGGGAGAAAGCAAAATTATACAGAACTATCCGAGAGGTATTACTGAATCTTTAATTTCTTTAGATAGATTTCATGGTCATGAATCAAGTGCAAAAAATCTGAATCATGATCTATTAATTGCAAAAAATACAATTTCAAAAGATTTATCTAGTTCAGAATTAAATTTCATTTATAATAGTTTGGATCCTACCACCACCGAATTTATTAATAATATCTTAGTTCATCCAGTGTTAATAATTTATAACGAGAAGGAAATTGACCGTTGTGAGAAAAAAGCCAAAGATAATAAATCTGCCGAAGAATTATTGGCTAAATATATCGTAGATAAGGTTCCAGAATTTGAAAAACAGATAGTAGAAAAATTACAAGGTAAATATGCTGAGTTTGAGAAAGTGTATTTGGATTTTTTCTTTATTCCAGTAAAGAATGTATCCAATTTTAGACATACTCTATTTGAAGCCATTCATGGTGTAAAATACCAAGAGAAAAAATGAAAACATTTCAAGCTTGTAATGATAATAAGGTGTTGAATGAGATTCTAGATTTATTAGCGGAGAATCAATTTTATCGTGAATTTAATATCGATGAACATAAACCTATCGATGAAGGTAAATTGAGGAAAGCCGCATGGTTTGCATCTATATTGGCAATGAGTAATGATGAGACTATGCAAACAAAAGCACTATCTTTTGCCATTCTAACACTACTCGAAAAAGAAGATGATTCTTTATTTCTAAACTATAGCTATATTATTATTTCTAGAACCGGGAATCTTCCATTAAGTGTGCATCTAAAAAAAGTTATTGATGAAAATATAGATAAATTTAATGTTTATTTTGATGATGCCTTGAATCTTGAAATAGGTCTAAAAAGAGCTTTATTAAGAATTGAAGTTGCAGATAGAACCTTTTATGGTTCTTCATTTCAAAAACGATTATGGGACCATCTTAACAATAAAAAACATATTGCAATATCTGCTCCAACTTCATCGGGTAAATCATTTATGGTACAAAATTATATTGTAGATAATATGATTAAAAAAGATAGATTTTACTCGGTATACATAGTTCCATCTCGTGCTTTAATTTATGAGGTTAGTTCAATTTTTAGAAATAGATTGAAAGATTATAATGTAACTATTAAAACTAGTTTTTCCCAAGGAAAAGAAGAATTTAAAAATAAAGAAATTTTTGTATTAACTCCTGAAAGAGCTTTAAAAATTATTGAACTTAACCGAGAACAAGGGTTTGAACCAGATATAATTTTCTTTGATGAAGTTCAGAATATGGAACAAGCTGAGAGAGGTGTTTTATTTGAATTTGTTCTTTATGAATTGGCTTTAAGTTGCAAAGGAACTAAAATCGTTATTGCAGGACCATTTCTAAAAAACTTGACGAGAACTTTTGAGACAATTACAGGTAAACCTTCAGAATCACTGTCTTCAATGTTTTTATCCGTATATCAAACTAAGGCTGTATTGAGATTCAGAAAACAATATAGGAATACTGTAGAGGTGTTTATAAAAAGTCCTTCTGGAAATTCAATAAGAATAGATATTCCATTTGATCTAACTTTATATAGTAAGATTATTAGAAATAAACCAGAAGCAATATCCAGTCTTGTTGCAAAATATTCTCCTAATAGTCAGAATGTTATATATGCAAATACGAAATTCAGTGCAGAAATTTGGGCAATACATTTATCTAATAAATTAGAGAATATAGGTGAGGTCGATAATTCAATTACTGAACTCATAGAATATCTTTCTGAGGAAATCCATCCAAATTATGCACTTATTAAGTGTTTAAAAAAAAGAGTCGCTTTTCATCATAGTTGTGTACCAGAGTTTGCTAGGATGGAAATTGAGGAATTATATAGGAGTGGGGCGATTAGGCATATTGTATGTACGCCCACACTTATAGAGGGAGTAAATCTTCCAGTTCAAAAATTATTCATGATAACTAAGAAAAAAGATAAACAGGAATTAGCAAACTTTGAATTTGGTAATTTGATAGGTAGGGCGGGAAGGATTAGGTCTCATTTATCAGGATCCGTTTATTGTATTGAAACCGAAGATGATATGTGGGGGAATGAAAAATTTGAGTCTGATTTTACTAAAGAAATTATTCCGGTAACAACAAAAGCATTTCAAGAATATAAAGATAATTTGATGGATGATATATTAAAACCGGTGACGAAAATCGAAAAAAAAGCTGTTGCTTATACTATCATTTTATTGCGACATAAATATATTAAGCACACTGGAGGAATTTATAATTACCTTAAATACAAAGGTCTTCCTGAAGATGAAATTAGATATATTTTAGGTAAACTTCATGATTCTTTAAAGGAATTAGAAATCCCTAAGGAGATATTATATATTAATCCTACAATAGATCCTTTATTACAAAATGCTTTATATCTTCAGATAATGGAAGAAAAGATTGAAAAATGGTTAATCTCTAAACATCCATTTAACACAGGGAGTAAAGATGATTCTTCTGAGGAACAAAGATTAATGCCATTTTATAATAAGAATTTTTATTTTCAGTTTGAAGATTTAACAGAAAGGCTCGAGGAGATATTTCAAATAATTAAAGAAGAAGAGATAGCAGGTAAAAAATTTAAAAGAATATCTATACGTCAAATAGTTAGATATGCTGTACCTTGGTTACAAGGTAAACCTTATAAGAAAATAATTGAGCGGGATATAACAATAGATAAAGAGTCTCATAAAAGCGTAGATACAGCAATCCGAAAAGTTACTCATAATATTAATCAATATGTGCGATTCGAAATCGTAAAATATTATAAACTTTGGGCTGATATTTTATCTTATATGATGGATGATAAAGAGAAAGAGAAAAATAAATATTATTTAAATATACCTCAAATGCTTGAAATGGGTGCTTGTGATCCTAGAGCATTAGAATTAATGAATGGTGGATTAAATAGATCAATAGCAAGTATTATCCTCGGAAAGTTGCCATCTAAAATTGAAGGTACTGTATCAAATTGGCTCCAAAAGAATTCTATTACACTACCAAATATTTTTAAACGGCATCTAAAAAATAGTGGATTTTAATATACTAAAAGTTTTTTCTATCTATTGTTTAAAAAATCAAACTATATCCCAATACCTTTCAACCCCCGCTCAATCCCCCTATAAAATTCTTCTGGTTTTTGCGAACCTATAAGGAGACATTTCTCTCTTTTAAATTCTATCTGAATCTTAAGGCAAAATCCGAAAAATTTGAGTTAAGGTGTAATCAATATTAAGTCAAAGTAATGAAATAATCAAATATATAAAGATTTCTACTATCTGATGATATGGATAATCAAAAATTAGAAGAAATGAAA
>JAUVLW010000012.1 GCA_030600555.1 Candidatus Aenigmatarchaeota archaeon | reverse complement strand
GATAAACTTAAAGAATTAATTGAGAAATATATAAATTAATCAGAATATCCATTTATTTAAAAATATCAGATAACCCAAAAACACCTCTATCCGATACACCAATAAACGAGTATTTCTTTTTTTTAAAGAAAAAACCTTATGGGAAAGACAATAACCAAGAAAATGCACGGCCAGAAATCCTTTGGATACGGCTCTAAGAAAAAGCACAGAGGTCATGGTTCAAAAGGAGGTTGCGGACTGGCAGGTTCAAAAAAACACAACAAATTCAAGGTTTGGAAGGAAATGCCAGATCATTTTAACCACACAAAATTAAAGAAAAAATCCGAAGAGGTGGTAATAAACATAAAGGATTTAGAGTCTTTCAAAGAGAATAAAATTAATTTAAATGAATTAGGTTACACAAAATTACTTGGAAACGGCGAAACCGCGAAGAAACTGGAAATAATTGTAAAGAAATGGAGTAAACAGGCAGAAGAGAAAATAAAGAAAGCTGGGGGTAAAATTGAATCTGGAATGAAAGTTAAAGAGGAGGCAACCAAATCTAAAGCTGATAAAGAAGTTAACACTCGTTCTCCGAACGGTGCCCCTTTTTCGCAGAGCAAAAAAGAGGGAACTGAGGATAAAGCAGACAAGAAAGATAAACCTATTGAAGAAACAAAAAACCCAAAGACAGAAGAAAACATAAAATAGTAAATATCTCAGTAATTATTAATTTTAACCGAATAATTTAATGAACTTGTTAAATAAACTGCCTGGGGTTGTTAACCCAAAATCAAGATTAAATTTTAAAGATAGATTAAAATGGACTGGTGTTTCGCTTCTATTATTCTTCTTAATGGGCGGAATTCATGTTTTTGGGGCTATGCCTGGCGTTTATGAAAGATTTAGGCAGATTTCTGTATTAATGGGTTCTGAATTTGGGACTCTTGCAACTTTAGGTATTGGTCCAATTGTTACCTCTTCTATTTTACTTCAGGTTTTGGTTGGTTCGAAGATACTTACTTGGGATATGAATTCTATGGAAGGAAGAGCAAAATTTCAGGGAACCCAGAAATTGCTTACAATATTTTTATGTTTTATAGAAGGTTTCGCGTTTGTTATGTTTGGGGCTGTTCCAGCCCAGACTCCGGCTATGATTCCAATAGTTGCTTTCCAGATTGCTTTGGGAGGATTGATAATTTTGTTTTTGGATGAGGTTATAACAAAATGGGGTATTGGTTCTGGAGTTTCTTTGTTTATTGCCGCAGGTGTTTCTAAAGTAATATTTGTAGGGCTTTTCTCGCCTTTTGGTGAAACTCCGGCAGGAGCGATTCCTCAGATATTATATGGATTTTCAACCGCAAATTTCACTTTGATTGGAATGGCGATGACCACAATCTTTGCAACCTTTGCAATTTTTGCAATCTGTTTATATGTGCAATCAATTAAAGTGGAGATTCCTTTAGCTTTATCACAATTAAGAGGTTTTGGAAGAAGATGGCCTTTAAATTTCTTTTATACTTCTAACCTTCCTGTAATTCTTGCAGCAGCTTTCATGATTAATGTGACTATGATGGGTGCTATGCTTGATAGCAAAGATATTGGAATTCTTGGGGAATACGATGAGAATGGTCATGCTGTGAGCGGACTTGGTTATTATTTGTCAGCTCCTTATAATGTTCTTCAAAATGCTTTGTTTGGTATTGGTCCTGTTGATCCATTGAGGATAGTCACTTATATTATATTCCTTTCGATTCTTTGTGTTGTATTTGCTTTGTTCTGGGTTGAAACCGCGAATATGGGTCCTGGAGCAGTTGCAGACCAGATTTCAGGTGTTGGAATGCAGATTCCCGGATTTAGGAAGGATAAGAGAGTTTTAGTGAAAGTATTGAGTAAATATATTTATCCTCTTACTGTGATGGGCGGAATTGCTGTTGGTCTTTTGGCTGCGCTTGCGGATATTACGGGAGCTTTGGGCACAGGAACAGGAATTTTACTTACTGTGATGATATTGCACAATTTCTATGAGAGATTGTCCACTCAGTATATGGAAGATATGAACCCAGCTATGAGGAAATTCTTCGAATAGAGCCCTTTTCTTTTAAAAAGAAATACTTGTCTTTCAGACAGCACCCTTTCTGCTTTTTTCCTTCAGAAAAAAGAGACCCCTTTTTGCTTCGCAAAAAGAAGGTTGCTACGCAAGAAAGGAAGTCTCTACCCCAAAAGAAATAATTATATATTAAAAACCCTTCACCCAAAAAGGTAATTAGTTAAATTTCTATCCCTTTTTTAAAAACTTTCTATATTATGATAACACCAATAAGAGTGGTAATCGGAAGGGAGAGAATGGCTTTGGATTATATAGCAAAAGAGGTAAAATTAAGAGAATTAGATTTAAAATCAATAATTTACCTTGAAGATTTAAAAGGCTATTTATTCCTTGAAGGAGAAGAAGAGGATATAAATAGGGCAATATATGGAGCTCCTCATGTAAGAGGGATTATTAAAAAACCAGTTACAATAGCTGAGTTAAAAAGATATCTTGTAAGAGAACAAAAAACCATAGAATTAAATATTGGCGATGTTATCGAAGTTTTGAGCGGACCTTTTAAAGGAGAGAAAGGAAAAATTACAAGACTTAATGATGCAAAGAAGGAAGTAACTATAGAATTGCTTGAAGCTGTGGTTTCAATTCCATTAACTTTGTCTATAAATGTTATAAGACTGGTTGAGAAGAAAAAATAATCAAATTACAAGATGTCAAGTATAGAAATTGTAGAGGGCGATATTACGAAATTAGATGTTGATGCAATAGTTAATGCAGCAAATAATTCTCTTCTTGGGGGAGGAGGCGTTGATGGTGCAATTCATTCTGTTGCCGGACCTGAATTGCTGGAAGACTGCAGGAATTTAAATGGATGCGAGACTGGAGAAGCGAAAATAACAGATGGATATAATCTTCCAGCTAAATATATAATCCATACTGTGGGTCCTGTGTGGAAAGGCGGAAACAATAAAGAAGATGAACTATTGGCGGAGTGTTATAAGAATTGTTTTAGATTAACAGAAGAATATGGTATCAAAACAATAGCATTTCCCGCGATAAGCACTGGAGTTTACAGATTTCCTGTGGATGGGGCAACGCAGATTGCAGTTCAGGAAACAAAAAAATATTTAAAAGAACACCCTAATTTGGAAAAAGTCATTTTTGTTTGTTTTAATGATGAGGTTTACAGCAGTTATAAAAATTATCTCTGAGTTTGATTAATCTATTTTCCAAATCTCCTTGATTCCTTATTAAAACTTTTTATTGCTTTGTTGAAATCGTTTTTCTCAAATTCAGGAAAGTATTTTGGTTCAAAGTAAAGTTCAGAATAAACAGACTGGAAAGGAAGCAGTCCGCTAAGTCTGCATTCCCCTGAAGTTCTGATTATTAAATCCGGCTCTTCAGATAACCACAAATATTTCTTAAATGTTTTTTCATCAATTTTCTTTTTACCTTCTTTAAGCAGGTTATTTATCGCAGATAATATTTCATTCCTTCCTCCGTAATTAAGCAGGATATTTAATTTTAATTTTTTATTCTTTTTTGTTTTTTCTTCTATTTCGCAAAACAAATTTTGAAGTTTTTTTGAGAACTGTTTTTTATCCCCAATTATTTTAATTTGTATTCCGCTTGTTGCAAATCTTTTATCTAAAAGGAGTTCTGTTGCTTTTTCTTCAAATAACATGAATAAAACCTTTTTTTCTGAACTTGACCTTTTCCAGTTTTCTGTTGAAAATCCCCATATTGTTAAAATTGATATTTTTGCATCTTGGCTCCATTTCACGATATCAAAGATTTTCTCAATTGAGCTTTTATAAATATTTCTCATAAGTATTTTTGATTTTTTTGCGTATCTACGGTTTCCATCGGGTATAATAGCCAAGTGTTTAAGCATAATAGTTTAACTAAAATTCTAAATTATACTTAGTTTTATAAAATTTAATTAAGTAATGATAGAAATGTCATTTATATTTTTTTCATTCATCCTATGTTTTTTAATAACTTTATACGCTGGATTGTATGATTTAAAGACCTCTGATGTTTATGAAGAGGTTCCTGCTATTTTAATTTCTTTTGGATTATTTTACTGGTTCATAGTTTCTTTGATGAGCGGAAATTTTGCCTTCTTTTTAAATTCAATTTTAGTTGGTTCCTTTTTTTTGGCTCTTGGACTGTTATTGTATCAGATAAAAGTTTGGGGTGATGGAGATGCTTGGGTTCTTGGAGGTATTGGTTTTCTCACGCCTTTCCTGCCAACCCCTTTTTTGCTTTATCCAATTTCTTTTGTGTTTAATGTTTTGATTGTTGGCGGGGTTTATTCCATGATTTATATAATCGGGTATGGAATTATCAATGAAAATATCAGAACTGCTTTTGTTTCTGAAATCAAAAAACATCTTTTGATTTATTTTGGATTTATTTTTGCGTGTGTTTTGGTTTCTTATTATTTGCCGTTCTTTTTCATGGTCGGATTATTTCCTTTCATATATGTTTACACAAAAGTTGTTGAGAAAGGCATGAAGAGAAAGATAAAAGTTTCTGAACTCAAAGAAGGGGATGTTCTTGTTGGAGGTGAAATTTGCGGACTTAAGAAAGAAGAAATCGAAAAACTCAAAAAAACAAAAAAGTATGTGGAGGTTCAGGAAGGGGTTAGATTTACAATGGTATTTCCACTCACTTTACTTTTTTTGTATTATTTTGGGGGATTTTTTGGGTTGTTGTTGCTTTAAATCTTATTTTGCTAAAATAACACCCAGAAATTTTATTTTTCAGTTATACTACTTTTAAAATTTTCTCCAAAATAATATAATGGCGGAGTATAAAGCAGTTGCAATCTCAGAATTTTTTGAGAAAAACAAACATTTATTGGGATTTGATAGTCCCACAAAGGCTCTTATAACTGTTCTTAAAGAGGCAGTTGACAATTCTCTTGATGCCTGCGAAGAAGCTGATATTTTGCCGCATATTATTGTTAAAATCAAGAACACTGAAAAAGATATATTTAAGTTAAGTGTTGAGGACAATGGTCCGGGGATTGAGGAGAAATATGTAAAAGACGTTTTTGGAAAACTTTTATTTGGGTCGAAATTTAAATCCCTTGGCGAAGCCGGAATGCAGTCAAGAGGACAACAGGGAATTGGAATTTCAGCTTCTATTTTATATTCTCAGCTAACAACCGGGGAGCCGGCAGCCATAGAATCCAAGGTAAAAGACAAAATTCATTATTCCTGCAAATTATCCATAGACACTGCAACCAATATGCCTGTGATTGAAGATGAAAGAAAACTTGAAACTGTAAAAGACCATGGAACAAAAATAACAATGAAACTAAAAGGTCTTTTCAGAAAAACCAAAGGACCATATGATTATTTAAAATATACCGCAATTGCAAACCCCCATGCGCAGATTATATTTGTCAATCCCGAAGGAAAGAAAATAATATTTAAAAGGGTTACTGATAAATTGCCAAAGAAACCAAAGAAAGTTGCTCCGCACCCTCATGGTGTTGAACTTGGAACTTTGATGAAGATGATGGCAAGAACAAATTCAAAAACTGTTCAGTCATTTCTTATGAATGATTTTTCAAAAGTCGGAAGCATAAGCGCAAAAGATATCTGCAAGCTGGCAAAATTAGATCCTCATACAAGACCAAATGCAGTAACAAGGGACAAGTCTTCAGATTTGATGGAGGCGATGCAACAGGTAAAATTGCAGAGACCTCCAACAGATTGTTTATCTCCAATAGGAGAAGATAATATTATTAAGGGGCTTAAAAAAGAATATAATGCGGATTTTGTTGCGGCATGCACAAGACCTGTGGCAGTTTATAATTCGATACCTTTCCAGGTGGAAGTTGGTTTGGTTTATTCAAAAGAACTCCCTTCTGATAAACAGATAACTTTGATAAGATTCGCAAATAAAGTTCCTTTATTTTACCAGCAGTCTGAGTGCGGAATTTACAAAGCAGTCGCAAAAACACAATGGAAGAGATATGGTTTATCTCAACCTGGAGGAAGTCTTCCTGTGGGCCCAATGGTAATTCTTGTTGATGTGGAATCTGTATGGGTTCCATTTATTTCAGAAGGTAAACAGGCGGTTGCTTCTTATGATGAAATTATTAAGGAAGTTAAATTGGGTTTGCTCGATATAGGAAGAAAATTGGGGAGTTATCTTTCTGCTGAACAGAGAAAATACGCAAAAGAGAGAAGGATGAAAATATTTGACAGGTACAGCGAGGAAGTTGCCCAGTCCATTTCAAATTTAACAGGTAAAAATAAAGAATATATTATGACCTTAATCAAGAAGGAGGTTGTAAAGAGGAATGAATAATATGGTATCTAAAGAAAAGTCGGATTTGATAATTAAAAAATTAAGAGAGATATACGGAGATGAAGTCTTAAAGGATTTGGAAAAAGGCAATGAGCTTTCTTTGGATATTGTTATAAGAACTTTGAGCAATGTGATTTTTGATGAAAAAGAGCAGTTGATTACACTTGGAAATAAAACACAAAAAAGGAATTTTTTCAGTATGGATCAGGCAAGAAAATTCATGCAGACTTTAATTGTTGCAGATGCTTGTCAGAATTTGGTAAAGTCAGGAAAGACAACATCAATAAGGAGTTTATATTATAATACTAAGCACACTATAGGCGATTCCAAAGAAAACACTTTTGAGGACCAGATTGAGTCAGACCCAATAATTGAAGATATAGAAGTCAGTATAAATGCTTTGAGAGAAGAGTTGCATTTAAGGGCAAATAGCAAAGGTGTAATGGTGGGCAATCTTACGATAGAGGATTCCGGAGATGAGATTGATTTGAGAAAAATGGGTTCCGGTGGCTGGGCGATTCCTTCAATAGTTGAAGCTGATATTATTAAATTTAAAAACTGCGACGCGAAATTTATATTATTTATAGAAAAAGATACTGTGTGGGGTCGTTTCAATGAGGATAAATTCTGGAAGAAACACAATTGCATGATTATTCATGGGGGAGGTCAGCCTCCAAGAGGCGTAAGGAGATTATTGAGAAGAATGCATGATGAATTAAAGTTGCCTGTATATGTTCTTGTGGATAATGATCCTTGGGGGTTTTATATTTATTCTGTTGTTAAGCAGGGTTCAATAAATCTTGCGTATGAATCTGTAAGAATGGCTGTGCCTGAAGCAAAGTTTATTGGATTAAGTTCTTTTGACCAGGATAAATATAATCTTCCAAAAGAGGTGACGATTAAATTGAATGAAGGGGACAAAAAAAGGATAAAGGAAATTCTTAATTACAAATGGTTCCATAAACAGAGCTGGAGGGACGAACTCAATCATATGGTAAAGAAAGGAGTTAAACTTGAACTTGAAGCCCTAAGCGCAAAAGATATAAGTTTTATAACCGAAACTTACTTGCCAGAGAAGATTGCCAAAAAAGAGTGGTTGGAATAAATTAGTTATATATATATGAATAATATTATGACAACCCAACAGAACAAGAAACTTACTTTAGGAATCTTATTGACTTTTATAATTTGCATTGGCTCCGCAATTCTTGCGGCTTATTCAACAGGACCTTATGGTAATTATCCAAACCCGGGAATGCATCCTGGAATGATTGGTCCGGGAACTTTTAATGATTCGGGTGTGGCAAATCCTTTATGGAAATTTTTAGGGAATTTAGATATAAAAGGAAACACGACGGTTCAAGGAAGTCTAAAGATAGATAAAGGACTGGTTATAGGAAATCCTGTTAATGGAAGCCTGGGAGACGGAACTATTAATGTTGAGAAGCTTTATGTGAATGGAAGTGAGCTGGATATTATATCAGAAGAAAAATACTGCAAAAGAACATCTACAACTTATAATGGAAACCTTGGAGGACTTGCGGGAGCAGATGCCAAATGCGTGGCAGAATTCGGCGCAGGTTGGAGTTTTGTTAACACTGAAACTGAATTATCCCGACTTTTAAGTCAGTTTCCAGAATTATATATCAGTCTACCTGAGATTTATTTTTCAGGTTATGATGGTGAATCAGGGTCATTTGGGTGGATGGGCAGACCTATAGGTGTTGGGTTCGAGACTTGCAGTGTTTGGACCGTAAATGCCAGCTCAGATGGAGGTGTATTGATACCACATTATAATGCTGGCGACGGATATGGATGGAAGGTGTATTCTAGAGACTGCAGTAACTTATATAACCTATGGTGTTGCCCACTTTAAGGATAATTGATTTAATCAATCACTTTTGTTCCAAGAACTTCAAGAATCCTTTTAGCTTTTTTCTCCCCCATTCCTTTCAGTTCCATTAATTCCTCTTTTTTTGCGGTAAATATTTTTTTCGGAGTTTTGAATTTTTCAAGAAGTCTTTTTGCAAGAACTGAATTCACTGAAGGCAATCCCGCGATAAGATATTTTTGCTCTTCTTTTAAATTCCTTGGCTTTTTCCTGATTCTAATTACAACTTCCCTATTTTTTTTGAACTGTTCTCTCTTTGCCGCAGAATAAATAAAATTAGCGGTGTCTCTTTTATCTTTTGTCCATATTACAGGAACTTTAAAATCAAGGATTATGCTGGCAAGAGCTCCAAATAGGGATTTTTCGTTTAGGTTTCCAAAATATTCAAATCCTTCGATGAGCAAAACAGGTTTCTCAAATTTACTGAGTTCTTTTAATTGAGAAAATAATCTCAAATCTTTTATGGATGACACAAAGTCAGAGAAACTTTTTCTTTCAATTGCGGTTCTGTCTGATACAATATAATCTGCAATCTCTAGCTGTTCTTCTTCAATTATGCACCCCAGATTTTTTAGATAACTTGTAATCCCGCTTTTTAATTCTCTTTTATCGGTTTTGATAATGGGATTTTCCATAAATTAATAATCTATTAATTTATGGCAACTATAGAATTGACTTTTCTTGGGACAGGGACAGCAGTCCCTACATTAAGAAGAAATCATCCTGGAGTGTATTTGCTGCACCAGTCAAAAAATGCCCATTCAATGCTTTTTGATTGCGGTGAAGGAGCGCAGATTCAGTTGCAAAAATCAAAAATAAATTTTATGTCAATAGATTATATATTTATATCTCACTGGCACGCCGACCATTTTCTTGGAATGTTTGGTCTGTTGATGTCCATGGGATTTGAAAAGAGAGAAAAAGAATTATTGATTGCGGGACCTGAAGCGGATAAGATAGGGCCTGAACTTTTAAAATTCTTCAATTTTTCATTTAAGATTAATTTTGTTGATTCCGGAAAAAAAGGGGTTGTGTTTGAAGACGAAGAAATAATTGTTGAGTCCATGCCAGTTAAACACACAATTCCCGCAGTCGCTTACAGATTCAAAGAGAAAGATAAAATAAAACTTGATAAAAAGATAATTAAAAAATTAAAATTAACAGGTCAGGAATGCAAAGAGGTAAAGGAAAAAGGAACTATAAAGAAAGAAGGAAAATCAATAAAATTAAAAGATATTTCTTATTCAATTGAAGGGAAAAAATTTGTTTATTCCGGGGACACAATTTACCTGAAAAAAATGGAGAATTTCTGCAATGATTGCGTTCTGGTCCATGAGTGCACTTATTTTGATAGGAAGGATATTAAACATAAACAACATTCCTGTTTGCAGGATGTTTTGAAATTTAGAAAATCGGCAGATAAAATATATCTCACCCACATAGGAAGGAAATATTTAAGTCAAACAGAACTCGAGAAAAAAGTCAAAAAATATAAAAATGTTTTTGTTGCAAAGGATTTGAAAAAGGTGAAATTTTAGATTATGATATTAGTTGATACCAATGTATTTTTGGAATATAAAAAACTGAAACTTTTTTTCAGCGTAAAGGAACTCGCGATTACAAGACCTTGTCTCGTTGAAGTGAAAAAATTTTCAGAAGAAAAAAAAGACAGGGTTTTGGGCGAGATGATAGATAAGGTGAAAGTTATTGAGACCAAAGAAAAAATTGCGGACAAGTCAATTATTGAAGCGGGTAAAAAATATAAATTGTTAGTTGCAACTTATGACCTCAAACTTGTGAGAAAACTAAATTTTGAAAATGTGGTTGTTTTAGGTTCTTCCAAAGCTATTATGAGGGAATTAAATTAATTTTATCCGTTATTGGATGTCTCAGGGCTATGCTTTGATTAGGTATTTCATTTGAATCAACAATCAAGATAATAGGTCTCAATTAATATCTTATCAAGAACTATTATGAAGGGCGATATATACATAGATTTTGCGATTGCAACTTCTTTGTTTGTTTTTGCATTTGCTTCGGTTTTCTATTATTTTGATTCAGAGATTTCTTATAAGATACAGAATGAATTATTGCAGGATTCTGAGTTGAAAACAGAATATTTATTTAATTCCATGCAGAGGGAAGAAGTTTTAAAAAGAGTCATTCTGGTTTCAGGAACTTCAACAAACGAATTTGTTAATCTTTCTGATTATGATATTGATTTGATTCTGGATGAGGACAATGAACTTATTTGTTTTGATTCTGATTTGGAAGGATTTATTGCTAATGTTTCAAACAGCAAATTTTATCTTTATTCCACCGAAGCAAGGATAAACAAAGAAACCTGCGAAATAACAACATTCAATGATTTTTTTTCAGAGAAAATCTCAACCCCAATTTATGAGGAATTTTTTGTTGAACTTCCAGATACTGCAGGAGGGGATTTCTGTAATATGAAAACTATTTTGGTTTTATCAGGAAATGGATTGAAAGAAGAATCCCTAAGAATTTGTATTTAGCAATATGGCATTAATTAAATCTATTATTAAATTCAAAGGACAATAATATGAAAATTGCCGATAATATTTTCATGTTTGACGGGATTGGAAACTCAAGCAATATTTATTTAATAGACAACCAACTGCTTATTGATACTGGGCTCGGTGTTTCTTTTGAGAAAATTATTGGAAATATAAAGGGAGCGGGATTGCAGCCCGAAAATATAAAAATTATCTTAAATACACATTGTCATTATGACCATATTGGCGGAAACCATTTGTTTAAAAAATTGACTAATGCTGAAATTTATGCTTCTGAATTCGATGCGGAAAATATTGAAACTGGAAAAAATACTTTTTGTGAATTTTTCGGAAATAATTTTGTTTCTTCTCAATTCAATAGAAAATTAAAAGACGGGGAAATAATTAAAACAGAAAATTATTCATTTAAAATAATCTGCACTCCCGGACACACAAAAGGCAGTATTTGTCTTTATGAATCTGAAAAGAAAATCCTGATTTCCGGAGACACTTTGTTTTCTGATTCTGTTGGCAGGACAGATTTATCCGGAGGCAATGAAATTGAATTAATAAATTCCCTGAAAAAATTGCAGAAACTGGATATAGAACTTTTGTTGCCTGGACACGGAAATATTAAGAAAGACGGAATAAATGAATTAATAAAAAATATGATAAACTTTTTAGAATAACAATAAATAAATTTTGCAATTAATTATTGTTTCCATATCATTTAATTTCTCCAATTTTGTCGGTTTTACCTTCTAGATAAGATTTTATTTCCAAAATAACTTTTTCTCTTATTTCGCTTATTGGTTTGTTTATGGTTATTTCCACCAACAATCCTTTATCGTTATAATGAGTTATCAAAGGTTCTGTTTTTTCTTTGTAGATTTTTAATCTTTTTTTAACAGATTCCGGTTTGTCATCTTCCCGTTGATGCAATTCCGAACCGCATTTATCGCAGGTATTTTCAATTTTTGGTTTGTTGCCTGTTTTGTGAAAAATTGTTTTGCAGTTTTTGCATATAATTCTTCCAGATAATCTTTCAATAATCACTTCATCATTTGCTTTGAAGTTAAGTACATGGGTAATCCCAGTCAATTTTCCAAGTTCTTCAGCCTGATTCTTTGTTCGCGGAAATCCATCAAGTATAAATCCATTTTCACAGTCTTCTTCTTTAATTCTGGTTTTAATTAGTTGAAGCAATATTTTGTCAGAAACCAATCCGCCTTGATTCATAGTCTCTTCAATTTCTTTACTTAATTTAGTATCTTTTTGCGTTTCATTTCTTAACAAATCGCCGGTGGATATGTGAGGAATATTGAGCGCCTTAGTCATTACCTGAGCATAAGTCCCTTTTCCAACACCCGGAGACCCTAAAAATAATAATTTCATATTAGTGCATTATTTCCCATTCCTTTTTTGTCCATTCGTGAATTTCTTCTGGTCTAAACCATAAATGAACTTCATTATTTGATTCTGCGATATTTCCTGATGCATGAATAATATTTCTTACAGGTCTCTGTTTTTTATCCGCAATCTCATAGGAATCTGTTGTGAAATCACCCCTTATTGTTCCAGGAGGAGCTTCTTTTGTGTTTGCAGCACCTACTAGTTTTCTTCCGACTTCTATTGCATGCATACCTTCCCATACCATAGCAACAACAGGACCTTCCATTAAATAACCTTTAAGCCATGAGTTTACCTGTGATGCAAGTTCTTCATCAGTTTTCTCAAGAGTAATTCCTTTTTTTGCCCACGCTTTTCTGGTATTTGCAGCATTATTTTTTATCCATTCTTCTGTTAAAGGATAATGTTTTTTTGCAAGTTCTTCATCAGGCAGAATCATTTTTATTGCGCATAATCGAAGTCCTCTTTGCTCAAATCGTTTTATAATTTCACCAACCAAACCTCTTTGCACACCATCGTGTTTAACCGCAATAAATGTTTTTTCAAGGAATTCCTCCATAATTATCTTTTATTTTAAGTTTTATATTGTTTTGTCTATCAAAATATTATTAATCTTTGTTATATCTCCGCTCTTGGTGAAACCAGAATATCTATTGTTTGAGGCAACCTGTAAATATATTCTGCAGACACTTCCACTTTTTTTGTGGTTGTTATGCTATTACCCCCAATAATGTTGGAATTTGGAGTGAAACTAAAATAATACCTGAATGGATTAGAACCTCTTATAACAATATCTTCAGAATTGGTTGTGGATGTTCCGCCGCAACCCTCGCCCCCGAATTCTTCTGAACATACTTCAAGAGTCATATCCTCAAAAGAAATATCCAGATTTCCTGAATCTATTACATCAATCTCTCCGCTGCCTTTATTAAGCACTTCCATATATATCTGATGTTCTCCTTTATCTTCAAGGGAAATTGAAGAACCTCCCCCGGAACCACCACTAGAACCTCCCCCTGAAGAAGTACAACTTCCATCTGATTGACAATTTGGTTTATCGGTTGGACACCCACAAGTTCCACATTGATCTACCATTTTTCCAGTAGAATCACAATATCGTGGCTTAGATGAAGAGCATTGACTGCAAGGAGTTCCATCAGAACATTTGCAGTCTGGTTCAGAACCCCCTAAAGGTTTACAACAAATATTAATCCCAGTGCAACCATGTGATCCTTCATTACTACCCAGTTTCGCAGCGCAGTTGTATGCTGTTATGCAGTCATGAAGACATGGTGTATTACAACAAATAGTACCTATAGGACAGTCACTAATTAATAAAGTGTCGGTTCCATATAAATTGCAATAAATCATATCATGACATTCATAAGGACATTCTTTTGGGTCACCTGAAACAATTTTATCCCCATTACAGGCACAAATTCTGGTTGAATCTGTTGGGTAAGGTGGCGAGGGAATCGTTACACTACAATCAGGAATGGCAGAGTAGCAAAAATCTGTATCAGGGTCATAAAATGGAGCATAATTGTAGATTCCAGTAGCGCATGATGCGCTTGGATGGAATGTTTTACAAGCTACACAACTACCACTATCAACCCAGTTGCAATTATTATACACCCCTCCTTCGTTTAAACAGACTTGATTACAATTATTATCTGAATTAAGACCTTCATACCAGCAGAGTCCATTAACCATTTTTCCGTCGCATTCAATACAATTGCCACCAAAACATCTTCTGTTATATCCAGTACAACCAAATTCTTCTGCTTCACCCCAACCAGTATCTCCTGCAGAACAATCAGCCGCGAAAACAACTTTTCCAAAAAAAGAATCTGTAATCTCATTCACTAAATCAGAATTATAAACTGGATTTTCACTAATTTGTAATCTTGAGGACATTACCCCATCACCCACAACAACAGGCTGGTGGATATTTGAGATATCCAAATCAAGTTCAACCGGACCATCCGAAGGGATATTAATTATGGAAACCGAAACTTTGCCCCCGGATTCAAGATAATCCATATAGTCATCTTTTCCAATAAATGTTATTGTGGCAAGTCTTGTTGATTTATATTTATATTTTGCGGAAAATTCAAGGTGTCCTGAATAAGCAATTGTGCCCTCATTAGAAGGAGCTTTTACAGTAAAACTAAATGTTTTTAATTGTCCCGGGCTTATTGATGTTTCTCCGTCTTTTTCGCAGTCAATGCATGTAAATATCCCGGCATCTGAGATTCCAACATAGGTTAATGTAATTGGTTTGTTAACATCCCTATTTTTCAAGGTAACAATAATATCAACTTCTCTGTCAGGTTTTACCCTATCACCTGCAAGAGCCGGAATTTTAATACTTTCTATAACAATAACATCGGGTATTTCCACTTCTTTCTCTTCAACAGTTCCTTCACCAATTACAGAAAAATATTTTCTTTCAAGTTCGGGATTTACCTGACAACCAGATAGAAATAATATGGCAATTAAACATAAAACAATTAATATCGTACCCCTCATAATTAAATTCACATATTAAATAATGTGGTATGATACTTTTCAGGCTTATATTGTGACTCTTATCCTGAATGCTTCGGGTTATACCTGGGCAAACACCCTTATATATGCAATTATTTTTGTCTCTGCGGTTTTTTTGATTTATTATAAAATCATTAAACCTCTTAAAATAAATGTTGATGGGAAATTTGCCTTGGCTTTATTGCCTTATATTCTCTTAGGGTCTGTTTTAAGAGCTCTCAAAGATTCTGAGTTTTTAACCTCCCGGTTATTTGTTACTCCTTCGATTTATGTGGTTATATTTTCTTTCACTCTTGTTTTACTGGTTTTTTCGCTTTTCCTTGAAAAGAGAACCAAAGTGCCTTTCCAGAGTTATTTCTTTTCATTTGGTTTTATTCTTTTGGGGATATTTTTCACTCAACTACCATTTTCAAATCTTATGCCTGCGGTTCAGATATTGGGTCTTGATTTATTGATTTTCCTGCTGGTGTTTGGTTTGGGAAATTTTACAAAATTGACAAAAAGTTTTTGGAATAAAGCTGTGATTTTCTCGCAGCTGGCTGATGCAAGTTCAACTTTTATTGGCATGGAAGTTTATGGACATTTGGAACAGCATGTTCTCCCAAATTTAATTTTTGAGTGGGCGGGCAATATATGGGTATTTTTTATTATGAAATTGACTGTTTCACTTTTACTTCTTTATGCAATAGATAATTATCTGGAAGATAGGGGTTTCAGCAACTGGCTCAAACTTATTGTAATTATTCTTGGACTTGCTCTCGGAGCAAGAGATTTATTCCAGATTATGATTTTCAATTAATCTTTTGCAGTTCGCGTATGATTTAAGGTCTGTATTTTACTTCTAGATTTCTCCCTTTAATTGTCAGGTTGTAATTCAAATCGCTCGGAGAACTTGCTGAGAAATTGTATTCAAAATAATATCCTTTCCCAACCAAATTCGCTTCCGCCATCTCAAGAAATTCAGAAACATCAGCTTCAAGATTTACTGCGTTGGTTGAATTTTTTTCAATTTCTTTCAGCTCTTGTATTATATTTGATGAAATAATATCTTCGTCATTTTTTAGAACCGAAGTAAAATCCATTTCCGAATAACTTTCAAATATGTTGAATACGCTTAGGAGGGAGAATGAAAATAAAACCGCTGCAACAATAAACCACTGTCCTTTCATTTTTTTAGTTTATTAAAATAGCTTGTGGTTAGACTTGCAAATATATAATTAATAAATAACAGAATTATAAATATATTTAAACCGATTTCATAAGTAAGCCAATGTGTAAATATTGTTAGGTCTGAGCAAGGTAAAGGATCGCACATGAGATAATATCCATTAATCTTAAACAAAATATATAGCAGTAATATTGAGAGGATAATAAAAATAAGAAATACTTGAATTTTTCTCCAATCAAATCTAAAAAATTCTTTAATTATTTCTTTATCCATAATAAACTATATTAATTCAATTAAAATCTATAAATCTGCGCTGAGAACTATAATTTTTAATACTGTTATCCAACAACACTCCCGGGAGGAACTTCTTCTTCAGGAGAAAGCAAGACCAGTTTTTCATTTGTATCCACCACAAGAATCATTCCCTGACTTTCAACACCGCGGATTTTTCGTGGTTCAAGATTAGCAATAATTGGAATCTCTTTTCCAACCAAATTTTCAGGTTCAAATGTTTCAGCAATCCCAGCCACAATCTGTCTTTTTTCACTGCCAATATCAACTTCAAGTTTAAGCAATTTATCAGACCCTTCAACTTTTTCCGCTGACAGAATTTTCCCTATTTTTATTTCCAGTTTTTCAAAACTTTCAAATGTAATGGTCATAATAATATTTATCAATTTTAAGCTTCTGCCATCTCTTTTATGTGTTGTTTAAACCAGACAAGCCATCTTTTATAAATTTCATCTGTGTTCATGAAGCCTATTTCATTTCTTACATCTTCTGAAAGTATATGGAACTGCGAGTTTGATTGCACTACTGTAGTGGCTTCAAGAAGTTCCGGGTTTTTTGCTTCTTGGGAAAGATCAACAATACTTTGCATAATCTTTGCTCTTAGATTAATATTATTCCATACAGCGTCCCAGTCGCCTTTCCATTCTTTAACATTTTTTGCAATGGAATTAAGTATTTCACTTTCGCCCGCAAGCAGTGTTGGACTTGGTTCCAGTTCATCTTTTTTTGCGTTATAAGTCATCAAATCAACAAAACCTTTTTCTTCTGAAGGGTCTTTTTTCCAGTGTTTTCTAACTTCTGTGAATTCAATTGTTCTTCTGAATGAGTGCAGACCATCTGCGGTTTTTAAGGTGTTATTGATTATTACAAGGTCAGTTGCTTTAAAACTGGTTGGAGGAACATTAAGGTCGTTTACAACCCTATCAAATAAACCATAAGCGCTGTCACCGTGAATTGTTCCCGCAACAACATTTGCCATAGCCCCAATAC
Organism: Candidatus Aenigmatarchaeota archaeon; assembly: GCA_030600555.1. Lineage (GTDB taxonomy): Archaea > Aenigmatarchaeota > Aenigmatarchaeia > QMZS01 > QMZS01 > QMZS01. Next base: position 9,877 of record JAUVLW010000012.1, on the reverse strand, counting down.
GCATAGCTTCGTAAAGAGCCAATGCTTCTTTACTCCTTACTTCACCAATTATTAAACAGGAATCTCCAAGCCTTAGCGAAACCCTTAATGCTTCTTCTGCGGGAAGTTCGGTTTCAACCATGGTGATAACTGACCGTGATTTTAATCTTGTTACATTAAATCCAAGTTCCCGGAATTTTGTTAAAGGAAGTTCAAGAGTATCTTCAACTGAAATGATTCTTTTGTTTTTCATTATTTGCGAGATTACTGACCCAAGCAATGATGATTTTCCAGAACTTCTTGTCCCTCCAACAAGTATGGACCGACCCCCATCTATAATAAACCAAAGTAACCCTCCGGCAAGAGAATTAAACATATGTTGTGAAATGAAAAGAGGGAATGTCCAGGGTCTCTCCCTATGTCTTCTCAAAGCGAAACCAAGACCTCCGGGAGATAAAGTTTCCATTATCGCGCAAACCCTCGCTCTCCCTCCAGGAACATCAGCTTCAGCATCAAGGACCGGGTTGGCTTCGTCAAGAGGTCTGCCCGAACTTAATCTTAATCTTGTTGCAAGCAATTCCGCATCTTCTTTTGTTTGGGTTATATTTGTTGAGCATTCTCCATAATTTCCATGAATAAGATAGATTGGGGATGTGCCTGGCGGAGCATTTACAAATACATCCTGAACAAAACTATCAGATAATATTATTTCAAGAATTCCTATTCCTGCGGTGTATCTTACTAGAATTGATGCAATCATTTTTAATCGGTCTTCTAAAATATTTGAGGTAACTGCCAGATCTCTGAGCATATCCAAACCAATATTGTAGAAATTTTTCCTTACTTCTGAAGATGCAAATTCTTCTTTTTCAAGAGGTCTGTGACTTGCCATATATCTTTTTGCTTTATCCAATAATTCATATTCTTCTTCTTCAAGTCCGAATTCAAGAGGAATTAAATGATAAAGCATTCTAACTTCTCCGGGCACTTTATAAATTTCAACTTTTGCATCATTAACCTGATAGCTATCCACCATTTCCGATTTGTCTGGGGGCGTTGCCAAATATTTTGTGTAAGTAAAATTAGGTCTCACTGAAGGAATAAAAAGTTGACGGTAAATTGACCTGTCTCCGATTTTATAACCCGGCAAAAATTCCTGGGCTTTTTTAATAAGGGTTGTTTCTTCAAGTTTTTTTTTCAAAGGAAGGAGTGTTTTTTCCAGATAATGATTATAACAATTTTGACAGATTCCTTTTGTTCTTTCAGTCAATACTTTTGTGTGTCTGATTCTTCTGATTAACATCACATAAGCGCCGACAGGATCATTTCTTAATTTTTGAGAAATTGTATTGTTTAAGAAATCAGTTCTATAAGACACGCATCTGTCGCATTTTTCTGTGACTAGATTTTTGTATGCGAAGCATCTGTTCATAGTCAATTTTTCTATTAATTTTGCAATTTCCAATAACATAGCTGTTTGTTCGAAATTATACTCATATTCCCTTTCTTTTGCAAGAATAGTAGCTTTTGCATTTTTTACAGACATTAAGTCATTTATAACCTCACTCATACATTCAGGGAAGTCTTCCACTGAGGAACCGTAGATGCAGTTCAGACAATCTATTTTAAGCACATCATCTTTAAATGTATAGGTCTTTGGCATAATTTATCTTGATTAATTAGATAATTAAGTCAGTTAATTATCTAGGTGTTGTTATTTAATTTAGAGGGAGTAAAGGAGTGTGAGAGTACAGAGAGACAAGCGATTTAAGGGAACCTAGGATTCACGAAGCATATATGTTAAGTAACAAGTATTGCTCCAACAAACATAAAAATAATTGCTATTAATTTTAGCAGTAGGGTTGATTTTCCAACATCCTCTTTTATGATTTTTGGGTAAAATATACTTAAGAACACGGCAAAAATCAATACGAATAATGATTCAATTGAGGCTAAAACATTAACTAAAGTAATATATCCGAAAGATGCAGCAATTGTAATAAATATTACTCCAATAACATTCAAAGATTCATTTAATGAAACAACACCAATAACTTTTTTACCGTGTTTTTTCATAGTTGATAATAAATCGGGAAAACAAACAAAATAAATCGGGATTAACGCAATGAGTGTTCCGATTCTTGCCCAAGAAAAGATTGTCCAAAAATCAGCAAAACCAAGCAAGTATTTTGTGAGGATTTGGTTTATTGCGAGTGACAGGGAGGATAATACCATAAACCAAAAGGCTTTTCCGAATGAAAATTTTGTAAATTTTTTGGTGGATATTAATATTGCACCAAACACTAGAAAAAGGATTCCTAAATATTTTATTGGCGCAAAAAATTCACCAAGAAAAATTGAAGCAAGAATCAATATAAATAAAGGAGTTAAATAAAAGAGAGGAACAATACGAGAGATTTCTCCAATTTTTACAGCTTTGAAATAAAAAAAGATCATCAAAATATAAAAAATTCCTGAAATGAAAGCCAATAAAATATTGGTATAAGATAAATAGGAAAAACCATGCGAGAAATAAACAATAATACTTGCAATTAATCCGACAACACCAAGAATCATTATAGGAACAATAGGATTATCAATCCATTTAGTCAATATATATTTATCAACGGTGCTTACAATTGCCCAAGTTAGCGCTGCTAAAATTGAAAATAGTATCCATTCCATATATATTGATTATTTTGTAAAATTAATAAAATTTGCCAAAAATTCATTTAGTGCGTGTGTAGTGAATTTTATATAATAAAGAGTTATTTTTAGCAAAATCCAAGTTTATATCTATGAATTTTCTTCAATGATTTCTTTGAAAGCAGACACTACTTTATCAAGTTCTTTTTTTGTGAGCTGGTAAGTTGATATTTTGAAATTTTTTGTAAGTCCTGGTTTTATTCCGGTTATTCCTCTTTTTTTAAGTTCTTGATGCAGGAAATAACCTCTTTTTTTATGTTTCTGAGAAATTTCATAAAGAACAGGAGCTTCAAAAAAGAGCAAGTCATGGTTGTGGGGTTTTTCACCGAGTTGGTTTATCCCAAGTTTTTCCATTTCAGAGGAAAAATATCTTGCTTTTTTAACTTCTTCATCCCATTTTTTAATTCTTTCTTTTACTTTTGGGAAAGAAGCGAGCAATGTTGCTACCGCAGTTCCTCTTGATTCAGAACCAATAAATTCTATTTCTTTATCTACTAATTCTGATTTTCTGAAAAGTATTTTTTCCCATTTTTTCTTTGCTCCCAATATACCGAGCGGTCCTGAACAAGCCATTGATTTGTGGCATGAACAAATTATAAAATCGGCCCCGAGTTTTTTCATTGATATTGGCATCCGTCCAACTGAATAAGCCCCGTTAATTAAATAAGGAACCTTATATTTTTCCGCAATTTTCCCGAGTTTTTTTGCATCCGGCAGATTGCTGTAATTTCCATCAGGGCAAGTCAGCAAAATCATCGAGGGTTTGTGTTTTTTTATAAGAGGTTCGTAATCTTCAACATTTATTTTGTATTCAGGTTTTCCAGAATTTTTAACTTCAATAATTTTTAATTTGCACCTTTCTGCTGCGGTGATTGTGGAATAATGCCTATTCCCATCAACAATTATTGTGTCTCCTGGTTTTGTGATGCAGTGCATAACATTAAATATTCCTTCTCGGGCTCCGAGTGTGAATTTTGCAATATCAGATTCGAGAAATTTAGGTAATTCTTTTTCAAGGAACTCTTTGATTATGGGCATTTCTTCTATTTCCAGTCCAGGGCTGATATCATAAATTGCGTAACCATCTCCAAATTCTATAAGAGCTTCTCTCCCTTCTTTTGTCAGAATTCCCCCTCTTTGTATTGGGTTTAGATTAATTTCGGATTTTTGTCTTTTTAGGAGCATAATTAGTTTACCTAAATAAATAGAGTGATTTTGCGGTTAATAATTAAACAAGTTCAATCTCAAAATTTTCTTTTATGAAATTAACAGATTCTTCAGAGGAAATCTGATGTTTTTTACCTATTTTGTTTCCTGTAAATCCAGGTCTTTTTAAGGTTACGCATACATCAAGCCCGAAAATACCTATTTTAGGGTCATATTCGGTTCCAGGTATTTCAATATATTCAGAAATTCCAAATGAGAAGGTTCTTCCTGAAAAGCATCTTTTATTCAATATTCCTTCTTTTGCCTTAAAAAATCTTGTTAAGAATTTTTTTGTTTTTTCACCCCTGATTGTTACTGCAACGCCTATATCTCTGCCTTTTGCAACCCCAAAAGTGGTTCTTTTCCTTGTTTTGCAGTAAACCGGCTTTTTATTAGTTATTCTCTCAAGAATTGTTTTTGCGTGCTCCAGTTTCTCTCCTGGCTCTCCTGTACCTATATTAAGCACGATTTTCTCAATTTTAACTTCCCTCATTTTGTTTTCTGTCATAAACACTTTACAAATAAAATAATTTAAGTCATCTGTTGATTAATTTTAAGTATGCGGGAGGGGAGATTCTCGAAAATCCTTTATTTTTAGTTTTTGGAGTTGAGACCCTTTTCAATAATAAATTGAGAGGAGTTCATTCGAACTCCCGAACCGACTAACAGACAGAGTCCTAAGCCCTGCGCCTTTGACCGCTTGGCTACCCCCGCATAATTAGTTTATTTCTTAAATTTTAGATAATGATTTTTAAAGAATTATATTTGTTTATTTGATAACATAAATAAGGCTCTATCTTATCTCCAGACAACTTTTATAGCTGTAAATAACAAAGGACCTATTAATTATGGATTGTAAATTATTCAGTTTTGTTTATTTGATTTACAGTGAATGGTTTGGATTATGAATAGAATTTTTTTGATTCTGTGCCTGGGTTTTATATTATTTGTCCCTATTTTATTTGCAGAGTTTGATGAAGTTCCTTTTGATTTTTTTATTTTAAATAATTTATTCGGAGATTCTCATAGTGTTTTGGTAAATGAACTATCTGATTCTGAAATAATGGGGTTGGATCTAACAGTTTTAAATGTTCAATCTTATCCAACCACAGGTGGCAACTGGGTAGTAAGATTTAACACAACAGGCACAGCCAATTTAACAATAACCGCAGTAAATGGCACAACATGGAGCAACACAAATAAAACAGAAGACCTCAAATTTTTAGAGATAAAATGCAACAACCAGACCCTAAACCACACATGGCAAAACAACACCCTCTTCATCGAAAATTATACTTGCAATGAAACCGCATATGAAACCGCAAAAGTTCTCACCACAGGAAGCCACCACCTGAAATTCCAGTTTGGATACATAGAAAAATATACCCATAACTTCGCATCAGGACCATTAAGCATTGTTTTCGTATCTCCCACACTCCAAAATAATACCTACACCTCATATGACTGGGCTTACATAAACATCACATCTACAGACAATTTAAACCAGTCTATCCTGCAATGGGTAAATTCTTCCGGGATGACTAATATTTCGATGAGCAATTTATCATTGACCAACTGGAATATCAACATGACTTCTTTAACAAATCATATTTATAATTATAGTATTTGGGCGCAAAATACAAGCAATATCTGGCAACAAAGTAATCATAGACAAGTTACAATAGACACAACAAAACCATTCATAAACTTCACAGATCCCACAGAAGACAACAACACCTATATCACCCAAAACCACACTTACATAAACACAACAATCACAGATACATACAACACAACTGGATTAATCGACTGGAACCGAAGCCTAGTAGGATGGTGGAGATTCAACGAAGAGACAGGTGAAAACAACACATTCTTCCGCGACTGGTCAACCTACGGCAACAACGGAACCAATTACTCAAACCCAATTTATGTAACAGGCAAATTCGGAAAAGCCCTACAATTTGACGGAACAGAGGATTATATCTCAATTCCCAACCACAACAGCCTTGACATAGTCAATAAAATCACAATAGAGGCATGGATAAAAAAACAGGAAATGACACTGGCAGGAACCACCTACAAAGACGAATTTAACATAACAACAGAGTCAAACGAACAACGTTACCCGTCAGTCGCCTACGACACAACAAATGATAGGTACATAATGACCTGGGAAGATTACAGAGACGGGAATTATGACATCTATGCAGAAATAATATATTCAAACGGTACAACATACAAAGACGAATTTAATATAACAACAGATTCAAACGAACAATATACCCCAAGAATATCTTACGACACAACAAATGACAGGTACTTAATCTCATGGTATGATAACAGGAATGGAAATTTAGACATATATGCAGAAATCATCTATTCAAACGGCACAACATACAAAGACGAATTTAGCATAACAACAGAACCAGACTACCAATATCACCCGACAGTATCTTATGACACAACAAATGACAGGTACTTAATCTCATGGTATGACAACAGAACAGGGAATTATGATATCTATGCAGAAATCATCCATTCAAACGGCACAACATACAAAGATGAATTTAGCATAACAACAGAACCAAATTACCAAGCCCACCCGACAGTATCTTATGACACAACAAATGACAGGTACTTAATCTCATGGTATGATTACAGAAACGCGAATTGTGATATCTATTCAGAGATATTACACTCAGGATCTGCGATAATTGCAGACAAAAAAGAATACAGCCTGAGGGTCTCAGATGATGGCAGAGCAATAGGGAAAATAAACAGTGCATACACAAGAACAGATTTAACTTCTGGCTGGAATTACCTGACTCTTGTATATAATGGTACTTCTGAAAATCTTTATCTCAACTCTGAACTCAAATCAACAGAAAATTATTCTCAAGATTTAGAGATAACCAGCAGGAATTTGGTGATAGGTAATCTTTTCAACGGCACAATAGACGAAGTAAGAATCCACAATCGCGCCTTCTCCCCCGAAGAGATTAACGCCTCCTACAACACCGCCTTATACAGACTATACCACAACTTCACAAACCTAGAGGACGGCACATACACCTACACCGCCTACGCCCAGGACTTAGCCGGCAACACAAACAGCACAGAAACAAGAACAATCACAATCGACCAGACAAAATCATCCATAAACTTCACAGCCCCCACAGAACAAAACAACACCAATATTGGAAACAACCATACTTATATCAACACAACAATCACAGACGCAGGAAGCCCAAATAACCTGACAGGATTAATCGATTGGAACCGAAGCCTGGTCGGATGGTGGAGATTCAACGAAGAAACAGGAGAAAACACTACTTTCTTCCGCGACTGGTCAACATGGGGCAACAACGTAACCTGCACAAACTGTCCAACAGAAACAACAGGTAAATTCGGAAAAGCCCTGAAGTTTGATGGGATTAATGATTATGTGGATGTAGGGAGTGGAGAAGGATTAAATCTTAATAAAACCTTTACAATGGAATTATGGGTTAAGCCTTCAGCTATATTATCTGATGATGCCGTTCTTATAAGAAGTTATATTGCAGGTCCAAACGGTTTCTATTTTAGTCACTTTACTAATTCAGATGAGTGGATATTTACTATAGTGAATACAAATGATCAGATATATTGGAATAAGGCACCAATTTCCTATGGTATCTGGCAACATTTAGTAGTGACGGGTAATAAAACGACTCTTTCTATATACAAAAACGGTGGTCTTACTGATTCTGGAATTCTTTCTGGTGAGTTTGATTGGAATCTGAATATATATATTGGTGGTCTTTATAGTTCTATTTTTCCTCTTAATGGCACAATCGACGAAGTCCGTATTTGGAACCGCGCACTCACCCCCGAAGAAATCAACGCCTCCTACAACGCCGGCATCCACCGGCTGGAAACAAACTTCACAAACTTGACCGAAGGCACCTACACCTACACCGCCTACGCCCAGGATCTCGCCGGCAACACAAACAGCACAGAAACAAGAACAATAACAATTGACACAACCCCCCCAACACACTCTAATAACTCCACAAACTCAACAGAAGCCGGAGATTTAATAGACCACAGATTAAAATGGCAGGATAATTTTGGACTATCAGGGTATATATTTTCTTTTAACAACGCTACTGAGAGTGAAGGAGAAACAAAAGGAGGGGCAACAATAGGAAATACTTCTATTGTTGGTCCAATATATTCAATGTTCAGGTCAATCTGCAGGGATGATTCAGATAATCTCCACGCGATTTGGAGGCAATGTTCGGATACGATAGGGATATGCGTAAAATATGCAAACTCCAGCGATAATGGAACAACCTGGACTGTGACTCCACTCAATGAGAGTAATAACACATACCCTCATAACCCGGTTGCAAGTTGCTATGGCAATAATGTTTATTTGGCATGGCACAATGATAATGGCGAAACCATTGTTTTTATGAATTCTTCTGATAATGGGAAAACCTGGTCAAACCAGAGCGTTAACATGAACGAAATATTGACTTATCTTGCAATGGAAGTAAAGAACAACACAATTTATCTGGTTTACGGCAATAATACAGGTCATCTGTTATTCAAGAATTCCACAGATAACGGAGTGACCTGGGGCGATGAACAATTAATAATGGACCCAATAACCCCTGGGTATGCAGAAGGTATTCAATCTTACAGTTTCGTTGTTGATGGCTCTGGCGGAACAAATGATAAAATTTATGTTGTTGGCAGGGATGCTGACGATGACGACATATATTTTGTCAATTCAACAGATTCAGGAGTGACTTGGGGCGCAAAAACCAAAATAATGACCGGAACTTATTATGATGTATCAATAAATTTCTATTCATCAAACATATATGTATCTGCATCTCCTAGCAGTTATTTTGTTAATTCAACCGATTCAGGAGCAACTTGGAGCGAAGTTCATAATCTATCCGCAGAAGGAAGCTATACTTCAATCGCGGTTGACGCGAGCGGAAATCCCTGGGTTTTCTGGAATGAGTATCCTGATTTTAAGAGCAATATTGTATACAACAGATACAATGGAACCGGTTGGGAAGGAGAACAAAATATCACAACTGATTTTGACATAGACCTAAAAAACATGAGAATAAATACAAAAATAGCCCCGAGCAATAGGCTGGAATTTTTTTATCAGAGAGGTCCATCATCGCCTTATAATTTAACTTATGGATACATCCAGTTATCCAATGACAGTGCTTTTGTAAATGATTCCTGGGTATCAATGACCGGAACCCTTAACTGGTCCAATGTAACCAAAACAGTGAATTCAGAAGTGGGTAAAACAATAAAATGGATAGTCTACGCAAATGACTCAGCAGGCAACTGGAATGAATCTCTTGAATATAGTTATATAACAACAGGAAACAATCCACCAAACAAACCAACCCTAAATTCCCCGAATAATAATTCATACTTAAACCAAAATTATACCATTTTAAACTGGACTTGCACAGACTCTGACGGAGACACAATGACTGCTTATATCTATGGAAGTAACACAACTAACCCAATAACCCTGATAAACACAACAACAAATTGCCAGAACGGAACTTCATACACCTACAACTGGACAGACCTTAACGAAACAATCTATTATTGGAAAGTCGCCTGCAACGACAGCACTTTAGCAAACACTTCAGATATTTACCAGTTCACAATCGACCAAACCAAACCCTTCATAAACTTCACCGCCCCAACAGAACAAAACAACACCTACATCAACGAAAACCACACATACATAAACACAACAATCACAGACTCAGGAAGCCCAAACAACCTGACCGCCTTAATTGACTGGAATAATTCTTTAGTCGGCTGGTGGAGATTTGACAATTTATCTGATTTAAACGACCATTCAACCTACTCAAACGACGGCACAAATCATGACTCAACATATACAACATCAGGAAAATTCGGCGGAGCAAGAGACTTCAACGGCATAAATACT
>JAUVLW010000016.1 GCA_030600555.1 Candidatus Aenigmatarchaeota archaeon | reverse complement strand
TTACTTTATCTGCATATTTCTTTGCAAGTTTTACAGTATTATCTTTGCTTTGACCGTCAACAACAATAATCTCGTACCTGTCTCTTGGCAAGGTTTGGTTTAATAAAGATTTGAGGCAGTTTTCAATATTTTTTTCTTCATCATATGTGGGAATTACTACAGAAATCATAATTTATTGCGTAAAATTATTAGATTCAACATAATTCATTGCTGATCTTATGCAGGCATCCATATTTATATATCGATACTCTGAAAATCTGCCGCATAAATCAATTCCCTTTTCTTCAAAAAATTTATGGATTTTTATTATATTTTTTTCATATTCCAAATCATAAACAACATAAGCATATTTTAATCTTATTAGCTTCTGATAACACACAAGATTTTTATCAATTATTTTTTTCTCATCCAAATCAGCTATTACCTTTTTTACAATCTCTTCGTCAGTCATTCTGGAAATATCATCCCCCTCATTAAAAGTTATCTCAGCCACAATAGAAGATTTTCCCTCAGGAGTTGTATTTGGTGTATTGTTTTTTGGAAAAACAAGTCGGTGAGGCAACACATTTTTATCAGGAATATAAAGCCAGTGCAAATCATTTAATTTATCTGTATCCACTCCAAGCATCACAGTTATCAAAGAATTATATTTCAGGTTATTTATTGCGTTCATTATTTCTTCCGGAACTTCATCCAGCAGTTTTATTAAATCAATCACCGGGATTGTTGAAACAATTTGGTCAAATATTTTTTTTTCATTATTTCCATAAACCGCCCATTTGCCAGCTTCCTTTTTGATTGAAGTTATCCTGAATTCTTTAGTTATATTGTCTTTTATTTTATCTTCGATTGAATCTGTAAGCGCCTGTATTCCTCCTTGTTTGGGATAATAAAAATGAGACTGGTGGATATAACCTTCTGTTTCTATCCCAAGAGAAGATTTTATAATATCCTCTGATGGAGGTTTTGGTATCCGACCATCAACCCAAAAAGTTGCCATATTTTCTGTTTTAAAATTCCATATTTTTTCATTATAAGGTATCATATATTTCTCCGCAATTCCATTTCCAAAAGTCTGGTAAATCCATTCATTGAAATTTTTTGGGATATCATATTTCTGATTTATGGTTTTTACAAATCCATTCAAACACTCAAAATTGTCTTCCTTTGATAAACCAGATAATCCATTCTCAAATGGATATTTAACAAAAACATCTTTGTAAAGAATTTTCGTGTTTCTTTTACTCCTTACTTTATTGTCCCCCAAAATATCTAATTTAAAATTTAGAACTTCCTTATCTTTTGAAAAAATGATATGTCCGCCAGCAATATCAAAGGTAAATCCACATTCCTGCATTGTCCTGCAAAGACCCCCGCATTCATTGTTTTTTTCAAGTATTTCAAAATCAAGGTTTTGTTTCTTCAGCAAATATCCTATAGTCAACCCGGTTAAACCTCCGCCGAGTATCCCCACTTTCATTAAAATAATTGGAAATAAAATTTAAATGCATTTTTGAGACATTCTTTAATATTCTTTTTTATAAGTCGGCTCAACAACAAATTTATCGCCCTCTACGCTTGGTGTTTTTACTAAATAAAATGTTAAGGGACCATATTCCTTTGGGTCTTCTATAGAAAATATCCTGTGTATTTCTCCAGGTTTTATTTTCAATATATCCTTTGGTTTCATCTCACATTCTTCCTCTTCATTTACCAACAAAGTGCCTGAACCCTCAATTACCGCATATACCTCTTCCATATACTTATGATAATGTGACGGATGATGCTCTGGAACATATTCAGACAAACTATCAAATGCTATTTCCAGATTTGGATTCCCATTCCAATAACCGTGATTTGGAGAATAAACAATGCCTGCTCCATCTTCTCTAATTTTTTTTCCAAAATCATCCAAAGGATTCCATTTTCTAATATTTACCATTAATAAATAGCTATAATTTAATATATATAATTTTCGGTGATGGAAGATATATTTTTAAATATCTATCTAAATCCCAAATGAAATCACCTTATCCAACTTATCTTTCTTTTCTTTAGTCAAAAACCCAATCTTATCCCTAAACCTTTCGCACCTGTTTTTCCCCTCAATATACAAAGAATAATATTTCCCACTCCGGTAAATTACTGAATCAATATTCTCAGACTTCAAAAGTTTTTTTATGTTTTCAAGTTGTTCTTTTTTCCCGGATAGTCTTATAATTCGGGTTACAATTGATATTGAACTTTTTCCCTCAAAAAAACCTCTCAGAAAACCAGTTATTTCCCCTCCATCTTTCAAATCAGGAATTTTATTCTTGTTAATTCTTAAGTTTTTAATTAAATTCTTTCCGGTTAACTGAACCGCATAACCTCTTGAAATAGTTTTCATATCTGCAAAAGTTGTCAGGTCGCAAATCAATTCCGCAAGTTCCTTTCTTTTTGTCTGAATCTCAATTATATTCTTTGACTTCGCTGAACCGCAGGAATGCAATAAACCAAGAAGTTCTGGAGTTTCCATAATATATATTTAGGTCTAAATCAGGATTGCAGTAAGTTTTCTGTTAATTTACCTAACCTAAATTAATTATATTTAATTATGCAGGAAAGACAAGTTGCTCATAAGATGGATATAAAAACCGCAAATACGGGGAAATATATTCAGATAGACAGAACCTCTGAAGAAGATAAATATACACCAAATTATGTTGAGATGGAAGATGGAACACAGATTTCAAGAGTTAGGATTATGGCAACAGTTCTGGATAAATATGTTTCTGAAGACGGCAATTACGCCAGCCTGACGCTTGATGATACTACAGACACAATTAGATGCAAAATATTCAAAGAACTTGATATAATTGAAACTATTGAAAAAGGGGACTTAGTTGACCTTGTTGGAAAAATAAAAGAATACAATGAAGAACGGTATATCCAGCCTGAGATTATAGTAAGGATAGAAAATCCTAACTTTGAGGTTTTGAGGGTATTGGAATTGAAGAAAAGCGTTTGATTAATTTTGGTTATTCTAATATCAAATATAACTATTGGTACAAATCTTTATTTTTATATATAAGATATGCAAAAATTACAACAATTATTATTGCAATATATTCTGCATAATAAAAATTCAGTATTATTAATGCAATCAAAGGCAGCATTGATAAATTAATACTCCATGATTTCATTGTCCAAAGCCCATAAACACTTATTAACAAGAACATACCTATGACCATATCTACACTCAACAAATATAAACTTGTTACAGCTGTACCATTTAAAATAGGTATAATGGTAAGGATTCTCAATACACCCCATAAAGTCATCAATCCAATCACAATTTTTAAATAAATTGGTTTTTCCATAAATTAATTCAAAATCAGGAATTAAAAGAAAAATGTTTGGATAAAACCTGATTTATCTGTTCTTTTGTATATCCATAATTTAAAAGTCTTTGTTCAATTTGTCCTTTTGGAATTCCATCTTTGATAAATTCCTGAACATATTGAAATATGAGATGTTCTACAGATGAATTATTATCTCTAAAATAATTTTCATTTTGAATACTTTGAGTAATTGTTTTTTTGTTTCTTGTTTTGACTATAAAAAAAACAATTCCTGTAATACTTACTGTAACAATAACGAGTATTATTAAAGAATAATTTATTTCGTCCTTGTTAGAATTATATTTTCCAATATCTTCCATTGTCGTATCTCCCATGATTTCCCGTCCTGCATCTTTAGAAGGTGCTGTTAAATTCTTATTTATTTCGTCCAAATCAACACATCCTTTTAAACTGCCATAATATTTTTGTCCTTCAGCGCAAGAATAATATTCCTCCTCAAAAGTATCTAAAGAATATCTATCATCATTCCACGCATTTGCTTTACCTATTGCTATTTAAAATAAAAATTTCAAAAAACAGAAAACGAACTCAATACCACAAATTTGATGAGATAAAATAAAGTCATATCTATTATCAGCAACATTCCAATATATTTTAACCCCGCAAGTTCTTTGCCTTCCTGAATCAACCCAATTAATATCCCGCCAAATATTGAAGATACAACCATCATAGCTATAGAATAATAAAGAAGAAATTCCTCAGATAAATTAACGCCAGACATAGTCAATTGAATTGCTCCTGTTGCCAATGGCTCATCAGGCAGAATTGTTCCCAAACCAATCAAAGTTTCAGTTAAAAATAATGATGCTGAATATAATAGGGGAGCTCCAAAACTTAATGCAAGAAATATAAACATAGAGTAAGCGGTCACTTGGGCTTTTATTTCTTTCCTTAACATAGAAGTGCTTTTGATATCATCGGCAAGACCTTCGAGCAACAGGGAAAGACTGCTTCCCTTTATAATTCCTTCCACTATCAAACGGGAGGTTTTCCTTAGAACCGAAGAATTTATTTTTGCGGGTATTGCCTCAAAAGCGTCTTTTATTTGTCGCCCAACAATTAAAAATTTTCCTGCTTCATTTATCTGTTCGCTTAAGGGACCAAATTCGGGTCTTGCGCTCATAAGCAAAGCTTTCTCAGGAATCAACCCAGCCCTCAAATTAGAAGAAATTAATCTTAAAGCATCGGGCAACATCTCCTCCGCCAAAGAAGCTCTCTTATTAGAAACCATCACCAAAGTAAGATGCATTATACCTTCAACAAAAATCAGAATTGCCAAAGGAACTAAACAATAAATCCATCCAAAGAAAAGATATAAGGTCAACCCCAATATTAAAAATATTAATGGAAGTGTAGAAGTAATTTGAATAAAGGTCTCAACTTCGATTTTAATATCACTATATTTTATATATTTTTCAACCCATTCAACATATCTTCCCATAATTATTCTATCCGGGGTCTTTTTGATTTAACAACCCCTATAAACACAAACTGGAAAACAACAATAACCAACAATATCAATACTAAAACACCTTCATTTATCGCAAAGTCTGAGAAGAATGAAAGTATAATTAAGAAAGTAATTCCAATTGAAGGCATTATTATTGCAAAAATCATATACACTAGAGCAAGGGAATTCAACTGACCTCCATACATTTTAATCTTCGTTTTCTGCTCAAGAGAATATTCTTTCACAAGTTCCTCAATAATCCCTGAAAGGTCTGAACCTGAACGAATCGCATTAAGGATCTGCCAAATCACCCTTCTGAAATTTGTGCTTGGATTTTTAATCATCAGTTCTTCGAGAGCCTGCGTTTCAGAAACTCCATAAGAAATCTTTTTTACCAATTTTGAAAATTCAACGGAAACTGCGCCGTAATTTGATCTACTCAAGGAAACAAAAGAATCATAATTGTTAATCCCAGACCTCATTTCAACCAGTAAATGCCTTAAAGAAAAAAGAAGATTTGCTTCAATATCAATAACTCTTTTTGAAACAACCATACTCGGACCAGCCAATCTATATATTAAAACAACCAGAGATAAAAAGACCGGAACAAAAATCACGAAAACCAAAAAATTACCGCCTGGATTTACAATAAAATTAAATACAGACATTACAACCAAACCAAAAAACCCGAAAAAGAATGAACCATTTACCGCTTTACCAAGATATTCATCAGCAGATACTTCCATCTCAGCCTGTTTTAATCTAACGCTTAAACTCGGAAATAAAGGAAGTAAAAGTTTCCCTATCTTTTTCACTTTTTTCATCTTATCTTTTTCATCAATTTCTCTGGGTCTTTTATGTAAGAAGAAATATAGGTTTCAACCGTGGATGCGTCTTTAATATTTTTTTTAACAAGATATTCCAGCACTTCCTTACGATTTGCCAATTCTCTTGCTATTTCCATATCATCAAACCCAGTCAATATTTTTAATTTGTTAATCGCTTTTTTGCTTTCATGATATTTAAATATTTCGTCAGATTTGGAATTCCATTTATACAAAATATTTATTTTCTCGAAATTTTTTCCTTTTGAAAATGGTATCTCCGCAATTTCATAAACTCTCCTTATGCCTTTCCTTCTGTCCCTAAACATCACAACAAACAAATCAATTGCATCAAGTAGAGTTTCCGGAATTGATATTGGGGGATTAATTAATCTCCGGTAAGTCTGAACCGCAGTATCAGCGTGGATTGTTGAATAAACACTATGGCCTGTATGCATGGCTTCGAACAATACTTCTGCCTCCCGACTTCTCCTTATTTCACCAACTATTATCCTGTCCGGTCTCATCCTTAAAGAATTTACAAGCAAATCCAGCATATCAATTTTTCCTTTCCCTTCCTGATTTGGTTCTCTTGTAACCATTGGAACCCAATGCAAAAAATCAGGCAATTTTATTTCCCTTGTATCTTCTATAGACAATATCCTTTGGTTTGGTGGTATGAAAGGCATCAGACTTGTTAAAAAACTCGTTTTTCCAGTTCCGGTTCCCCCAGATACCAGAATATTTAGTTCATATTGAATTGACAGCCAAAACAAAGCCGCAACTTCCGCATCAAGGGTTTTATTTGAAATAAATTCTGAAATTGTCCATGGAATTTTTCTGAATTTTCTTATGGTTATTGTATTACCGTCATTTGAAATCGGGGCTAAAGTAGCATTCACCCTATCTCCGTTTGGAAGATGAGCATCCAGCAAAGGAGTAAGATTTGTAATCTGTCTCCCCACTTTTCTCCCAATAATTGAAGCGTAATTTAATATTTCATCTTCGCTTTTTGGAGTTATATTTGTAATAAGCCATCCAAATTTCCTGTGATATACCTGCGCAGGTTCTTTGCTTGAATTAATTACAACCTCTTCCAATTCCGGGTCATTTAATAAAATTTCTAATTTACCCAAACCAAGCATCTCATGAACTATCATCCCAACCATATAATTTTTCTTGCTATCTTCTATTTTTGGGATGAGTTTTTCAACCTCATTTCTAGCCTTATTCCTAAAATCATCGGTTATCCTTATCTTTTTATCCAAAGTATTATAAGAAACTAATTGAAGTTGGGTTATCAACCTCTCTTTAATTTCTTCGTACACCGCTTTGGTGCCTTCGTCCAATTCCAAAAATTTTATGAAATAATTTGTAACAAATCCATCTTTGCTTTTTGAAATCTCTATATCAACGCTGTAATCCTCCAACTCAATTTTATATTTACTTAACATATTCCACCTGCATTTTTCCAAACAATGATTTCTTATATTTAATTATCTTATGGATTTTTAGTATTTCCAACCATTCCTCTATTTTTTCCCCATCAATATCTAATTTCGCCTCCAATTCTTTCATATTTGTTTCTTTTTTCTTCAAAAGATCTAAAAGTCTATCAACTTTGGTCTCGATTATATTCCCTATAATTTCATTATCTTCTGTCGCAAAAATATTTTTTGCCAGTTTATTTAATATTCTGCTCCGGGTCACAACGCCAACAACGTTCTTATGGTCCATAACAGCAACACAATTGGATCTATGCACATGCATACTAAGTATTGCTTTTGACAAATTGTCTCCTTTATTCATGCCAACAAAGTCCTTCATAATATCACCTGCTTTTAATTTTACAATTTTCTTTTTTTTCATCAATACCTCAAGGATATCCTGGAGAATTATTAACCCCGCAATTTTTTCTTTTTTTGAAATAAAAATACCATTGCATTTCTTTTCAGAAAACATTCTCACAACCTCAACAACCGGAGATTCAATATCCATGACCTCGGGTCTTTTCATAACCTCAGAAACAGTTATGGTTTCCAATAATTTATTTTCGGATTTCTTCGCACATTTCTTTTTAAGCGGAATAATTAGTTCTTCTGTTGTTGCGCCTTTTGTTTTTGAGGTTTCATTTTTATTAACTGATTTATTTTCTGTTGTTTTTCTTTTCTCTTTAGTGGTCGATTTTTTTATTTCTATTGGTTTTGTTTCTTTTGTAATTGTCCCTCCTATTTTTTCTTGTTTTGTTTTATTGATTATTTCTTTCGCAGTTGGTTTAACTTTATTTGTTGGAGTTGATCTCTTGAATAAAGACATAAATTTGGATTTAAGATTGCTTCCTGATTTAATTTTTTTCTCATTGACGGGTAACAGAGTTTTGGTTTTTTTTGCTGATTTTTTTTCTTTAACCATTTTAATTTTAGAATTTGATTCCTTTATTGAGCCTGTTTTCTTGACTGCGGGTTTTGATTTATTTATTGGTTTTATTTCCTCTGCAACAGATTTTTTTAATACTGCTTTCTTTGGTTTTGACTTAACACGGCGTTTTTTTAATTTTTCCTGTTTCTCTAATAATTTATTTAATCTGCTTGTAAGGTCATCTTCTTTATCCATAATTACCTTTAACTTATAATTATGAAAGCCCAAGTATCTGTAGAATTCCTGATTGTTGTTGGTATTGGAATAATTATTATATCTTCGTATGTCATTTACAGTTACAACGCAGTTTATTCCTATAAAATAAACACAGACATCAGTATCACTAAAGACTCTCTTAAAAAAATAACTGAAAACTCAAAGTTTGTTTTCAACCAGAGAAAACCCGCAAAGCACACGATTACTGTTTGTCTACCTGAAACAATAACTAATTGCTCGTTGAACGATACCATCATTACCTGTTATTTGGGGGATAAAATGATATATGAAGTTTCAGAAATAAATCTTACAGGTTGGATTCCAAATAGTTCAGGGTGTCATAAAATAAAACTAATTGCTGAAGATAATTATGTAGCTCTGGTTGATCCGGATTAATATTAATATGAAAGCGCAAGCATCTGTTGAATTTTTGGTTTTGGTTGGGATACTGGGGATAATATTCGTGATTATATTCAGTTCTTCAGGTGGATATTATTTTTACTCGGAAAAACTGAAGGTTGAAGAAAAATATGATAATATTTGCACTACCGTGAAACTTGAAATAGAAACCGCGCTTGAGATAGGACCTTATTACAACCGGACTTTTTATCTCGACTCCGGAGACCACACGGTTTTAATACAAAACTATGAAATTACTGTTAGAAAAGATAATCTGGTAAAAATCTGTTATATACCAATAAATATCTCAGCAAACCTAAATAATGGTGAAAATACTATAATATATAATGAAACCGGCATTTCCTTTGTATAAAGGTCAGATTTTTTCATTTGATTTCCTTATTGCCTGTTCAATATTTATACTCATCCTTGCAGTTCTGATTGGTCATATTGGATATAATACTATGCAACTAAATGAATTAAAAGAAAAACATGAATTAACCCGAACTGGGTATAAACTAAGCGAAATATTTTTTATGGAAGGTTATCCAAAAGATTGGAATTCCAGCAATGTTAAAATTATTGGTCTGCAGACAAACAACAGAATTGACTGGAACAAATTAAAAGAGCTTGAGAATTTTGGATACCAGAAAAGTCTGGTATTGCTCGGTCTTAATTATGATTACAACCTAACCATTGGAAACTATTCTTTCGGAAAAAATCCTGAAAATGCGTCTTCAGCTTTCAGGATAAACCGGGTTGGAATTTTAAATTCATCTGTTGTTCCTATTCAGGTGATAATATTTAAACTATGAAAGGGATGGTTTTTTCTTTGGATATACTCATCGGGATTTCAGTTCTAATAGTTGTCCTTTTCTCAAGTTATTATATATTCTCAGTTCCGGAAATTTATGAAGAGATTGAATATGAACAAATGAATATTGTTTCCAAGGATTTACTGAATTCTCTGGCTGAAATAAAAGTGCATGAACTCGCAAACCAAAGTGAAACTATAGATAATTTAATAACCTCAGGTAACCTGACTGAAGATGAACTGGAACTAAGCGTTCTTGATTTTGTCTTAACTTACTGGAGCATTTACAAAGATGAAAATAATTTATTAAAAAAAGAAATTGCAGAGAATATAACTGAAGAAATAATGAATTCAATCTCAACTATGGACAACATTGAGTTTAGTTTAATTATTGGAAATGAATCCATCTCAGGAAATTGTTCCAACACTTCAGAATCTTTATCAGTATCCAGCCTGATTGAAAATACTTACGGGTCAGGACCAAAATATGGTTATATTGCAAGAGCATATTTAAGCGGGATTAAAACAAACAAATCAAGATATTTATATTTTGGAGGATTTGTGGGGCAGGGTAATTTGAATTTTAACCTGAATATTCCTGAAACCGCTGGAATTGTTAACTCTGCTTATATAGAGGTTTATTCAGGCTCAAATTTTTCATTATATCTCAACGGGAATTTTTCAGGGAATTTTTCCCCTGACAACACAACAGGAAATTTCAGCGCAAATATAAAAAGCACGGATATAGATTTATCAAATTTCATAAAAGGAAACAACACAATTGAAATTAATTTTAGCACTTCAAATATTACCGAGCAATATCTTGGAGGGGGTTTCCTTAAAGTTGATTATAACTCAACAGAACTTTACGAGGAAAAAGAAGAAGGAAAGATGAAATATTATTTTCCGGGGATTGAAGGAATCATGAACCTTTATGATGGGTTTTATGTTAATGGGGATTTAAATAATATGAGCGTTTATCTTCATTACAAAAACAATATCTCAGGGGGGATTGTTTATCTTACCATCGCAAATTCAACAGTTTTCAGGAGCAATGAAACAGGGGAAATTAATATTACTCTTGACAATTCAAACCTAAGTTATTATTTCAATGGCTCTGGATTAAATTATACTGAACTGAGCCTTAGAACAATACCATTAAAATTTGGGATAGAAAATATAATTCCTTCTGACGGGGAGGGTTATGGGGATGCTGTGCTTATTACAGATGTTTCCGGGAGCATGTCCACTTCAGACATACAACCTGGAAATCAACAGAGACTGGCTGTAGCAATATCAGCTGATAAAAATTTCATTGTTGGAATGTTAAATATGTCAGGCAACAGAGTGGGTCTTGTTTCATTTACCACCAATGTACATCAGACCCATGAATTATCAGACAACAAAACAACCCTGGACAGTCAAGTGAATAGTTATGTTCCTCTTGCAGGAACCTGTATCTGTTGCGGCATAAACAAAGGAAATGAATTACTTCAAAACCCGTTCATGAGTTCCCTCATAACCCCAAAAAGCAATTGGTTATATAATATAAATTATTCTTCAACCACTCCGCCAGAGATAAACGGGTCAAACTGGACAGATTTAAATTATAATGATACTAACTGGAGTTCAGGGAATGCAATCCTCGGGTTTGAAAACATATCTTATTCTCCAAATATAGACACCGATATAGGGAATAATGGCGGAAACTATTATTTCAGGAAACATTTTGATATAACCAATTCAAATAAAATAAAAAATCTATATATCAACATTCTTTCAGATGACAACACAGAAATTTATCTTAATGGTCATCTGGTTTACAATGAAACAAATGAGCACAATGCAACTTATTGGAATGTCGGAAATATCTTTTTTGAAAATGGGTTTGAAAGTTCTTCATTTGTTGGAAAAGGATTCAATGCAACTATTTGGTCTGTTGAATATGGGGATGATAATAATGAAGCCAGAACTCATCAGGATGCCGCAGATATTTATAATGGAAATTGGGGCGCAGAAATGGAAGAAGGTGATGAAGGTGAAGTAGCTATTAGCACCCAAGCGGGTTTTTTGGATTTGACCAACTGCATAAACTGCAGCCTTAAATTCAAGATAAAACTTACAACAAACTGGGAAAGTACAGATAGAATCTATGTTGATATTTACGATGGCAACTGGCACTATGGAGAAATGGATCTGGATGGAGAAAATTATGATACTGGAATCTGGTATGAATTTTCACTTAATTTATCTGGTTATAATTTAACAGATAACTTCAGAATAAGATTTGATCAAGAAGCCGATAGAGATAATGAAGAAAGTCACTGGGATGAAATACTTATCCAGGATATAATTAAAATCAACAAATCATACTTAAGAACCGGAGATAATGTTTTAAGCGTTAAATTAAAAAATAATGATTCTGAAAGCGCAAAATTTGATTTAAACCTGGAAGCGGAAATTAAGAGGAAAAATGCAATGTTGGTTATGAGTGACGGGGGGACAAATTATGAATGTCCTGAGCAACCCGCAACTCCTGATTATAGCGGGGATGTGCCTGATAATGGGTGGTGCAGCAACGCAGCTGACGATGCCTGCGATGATGCTATTCAAGCTGCATGCGAAGCAAGAGATGACTATGGCACTACAATCTACTCGGTGGCTTTTGGAGATAATGCAGAAACAATAACGCTTAAGAAAATTGCGTGTTGGGACTGCGCAACAAATGATTGGCTACCCGGAGAAAATGAAACAAATTGTTCAAGATTTTATCAGAGCAACAACGCAAGCGAATTGGAATATATATACCAAAAAATCGCAAATGATATTGTGAACATGTCCTTTGAAAAACAGATTCTGGTTATTGAAGGGAATGTATCTCATGACAATCATTTATATAAAGATTCTTACATTGAACTTAATTACAATGAAACAAAACCAGACTTTGGATATGGAGAATTCCACATAAGTTTTGAAAAAGACTGCCTTGATTCCATATGCAATTTGGAAAAAAATCCGGAAACTCCAATACTAGAAGCAAAAGTAACATCTTACTCAGCTGATTACTGGACAAACCTGCTTATCCTTACCAATTCAACCCCTGAAAACACAAGCATCTACGATTTATCAATGTACGGACTTTATGAAAATCTCGGAGACCCGTTCATATTCAATATCCCATTAAATAAAATATCTGAGGGTTCAAATAATATTTCAATTTTTATGGGTGTAAGCAGCGCAGATATATTTTCCGGAGGAAATGACAGCAAACTTATATATTCTTTAAAAGTGCCGGGTTCGGTTGATTATGGCAATATATTTAACAGCTCTTACAACGCTGAAGAAGATGCAAAACAAAGATTAAGAGATAATATATATAATCTAACAGGGCAAAACATTTCAATTCTTACAAACACAGATGCTAATGTTATAAGGGGTGTAAGAACAATATCAGATGCAAACCTGGTGAAGTTTGTAATAGGGAAAAAATGAAATATATTATGAAATCGTGGATTATAATAAGTTATCTGATTCTATTATCTCCTGTAATGGCAACCGCAGTAGTTTCCTTTGAAGAAAATGCCAATGAAGGGATGCTTACTTCATTTTCATCAGACAAAAATATAATTTTGGAAATCCCTATATGGATTAAAAACACCGCAAATATATCTTACATAGATTTCTCTATTAGATATGATGAAGGCGTGATTATGCCTGAAGAAGTTATAAAAAACATTAATGAACTTGAATATCAAATATTGCAAAATGAAATAAAATCAGAAATTGATTTTGATGGGATTTCTGGAGAAAAAATTTTACTCATGAAAATTAAATTCAGATTAACAGGCTACGAAAAAGAAAGTTCTGCGTTAAAATTTGAAATAAATGATATCTTTGATGAAAATGAAGATGAAATTCAGTATATTCTCGTTGATGGAATCGTGCATATTGAAAGTGATGAATCTCAGGAAGGTGAAAAAAACGCTGAAAATAAGATAGATCCTAGTATAGAAGGTCTGATAAACTCAGCTAACCCTGCTGAATATGCGGAAAAAAATAATCTTGAATTTGAAGACGGAAAAGTCAAGATTGTGATAGAAACCAATGATTCAAAAGAAGAAAAATTCGTAAGTATGGATGAACTTAATAATCTTACAACCAATGACACAATTATAAAAATAAGTCCTTACCTGGAGATTCCTGTAAAAGAAATAATTATTATATTTGCGATTATAATCCTGTTGATTATTTTAGTTTTGAAACTTCGAATATGAAAGGAGTCTTGTTTTCAGTAATATTTACGCTTATTTTAATTGTTATCCTGTCAATGGTCATGCTGCAAAGAGAGAATGTTTCTTATGAAAGACACAATATATTTTTAACTCAGGAAATTCAGGATTTGAAACACACATATAACAGCATTGAAAGAAGTCTCCATATACTATCAGATGTTACCACAAAAAGGGCTGTAATCTCAGGTTTAAATGAAATTATAGATAAAGGCATATTTTTTGAAAATGGCAAAACAGAAGAAAATATACTTGAACTTATCTGGAATGGAACTCTAAACGGGACAAATATTTCCGGCATGGGCAATAGCACCTTAAACAATAGCATAGCGGAACTTGAAAGATTTTATAAAGACACTAAAGACTACAATCTAAGCATAACCCTTAAACAAAACAAAATATCACTTGAGAACTCTTTTTACATCCTGTTTACCGCAACTGCTGAGATTAATATTTCTAAAAAAGGACTTGCAAGGATTTCCAAAGAAGTTGAAATAATTGAAAAAATATGGATTGATGATTTTGAAGACCCTCTTTATCTTATAAATATTACAGAAGGTAAAGGCTCCAGAAGAATAAAGAAAAGCGAATATATTGGGGATTTTTCAGAATTGATTTTAAGCGGAAATAATGAAACTGGGTGGTGTTATGGGGAAATTGTAATTACTAACAATATAACAACCCTTCCTGATAAAGATGAAAAGATTGTTGTTGTTACAGATGCATCCCCATATACTCATTCTGAAATAAACCAGTTTTGCGGGATAATTTATGGATCAAATTTTCCTGCAAATGTTACAATACCCCATCTTAGAAATAATACTGCAACAACGATATTGATTAACAATTCAAAAGTTTTATTGTCTGGGGAAAAAGGTAAAGTCTGGAATATAAGCAATTTTATTGAACATGTTGATAAAAGAAGATATATAAATTCCTCTCTGGGTCCAAGTTTCTTTGACAGGCTGGAAGGAAAAAATTACTGCTCCTATTGCTCAGCAAATCATAGTGTTGGACTTGAAAGTTTTGTTGACAAAAATGAATTGCTGAGTTATGGTATTGGTGTGGAAATGGATGCAACAAATATTGAATACCTCTATATAACCATTACTTCGGGTGTTGATGTTGGATTGGATGAAGATAATACGGGAGTTACTGAACTTAAATATTTCAGGATTGATGATGGGTCTGTTGGGGGGTATTTTGAATAAACCAAAAGAAGAAAAACTATTGAATAAATAGTGTATATATATTATTCTAAATAGAAAAAATAATCCTAAAAATAAAAATTTACTTGAAGTAGCCTTCCGCTATTGTTTGGTCTCTTTCTAGAGGTAATTCACTCCCATCCTTTTCGAAACTTAATGTCGTATCTACTGCTTCTTCAACTCCAGGTACACTAACTGTAAATACTGCATTTGGATCTACTGTCGTTGCACCACCAACAATAATACAACCCGTAGGTAATGTACAATTTAATGTATTTATTCCACTTGGACCATTTTTAACTTCTAACAGTAAATGAGTTCCATTATAAGTATGTGCATTATATGCGAAATCATTGAAGCAAGGTGTACAAGGTGGGGTTGTTGTAGTACCTGGACTAAAAACACCCATTGAATAAAGCGCTGCTATTGCTATTACAACTATTGCGATTGCGATACCATAAGTCATTAGGTATTCTAAGGAAACTTGTCCTTTTCTTGTATCAATCATAATTAAGTATAGTTTATATATAATACCATTTTAAGGGAAAATTGGTTAATTTAACAACTAGTTTGTGAAAACTAATGGATTTTATTTTATCTAAAAATAAATCATAAACCCGAATAATCCCACTGCTATTAAGAAAATAAACACCCATGCTTTTGGATTATGCTGGAAAATCTTTGAACCATCCAGCGGTGGGAAAGGCAATAAATTAAATAAAGCGAGCCAGATATTTATCTGTGCGGCAAGGAACAACTCAGGAGAACCAAATATAAAAACAGAATACAACAAAATTGCCCCAAGAACAATATTTGCAATAGGTCCTGCGGCGGAAATTTTGAAACTGGCTTCCTCTAAGTTTCTCCGGCTATTAACAATTCCCGCTGAGATTACCACTGCACCCGGGGCAGCAAATATAATTCCAAACAAAGAAGAAACAACTGCAATCAACAAACCAGTGGGCCACATTTCAAACTTTGCGTTAAATCCAAGTTTCTTTGCAACCTGCCTGTGAGCCAGTTCATGAGTAATAAAAGAAACTGCAACAATAAAAAGAAAAACAAACAATAAATCAAAAGAGAGTTTGCTTACACCCTCAAAAAAAGACCCAAACCTAACACCAGTAAATAGAAACATAAATGCCAGACTCAAAGCAAACCACGAAATAACAAGGTCCTTTAATTCAGTATTGTCCATAATTAAGCCTTTTAAAAAACATTAATTGCTCTGCAACTATTTAAATTTAGGATAAAACATCTACCCAAACAAAGACATAATCAATGAGATTAAATTCATAAAAAACGCAATTACAGGATTTTGATTACTATCTGTTTCAATTATTTCTCCGGGAATATTTTCCACACACGGAGTTTCTTCCTCCCAATCGCAGAAGAATACTTTTGCGTAATATTCCGCGGAATCCCCGATTATAACAACACCCGCTTCCCTGTTATTTTTTGGCGAATGCTCATTCCAGTTTATGCTTGACACTAAAACCGTTGTGTTATCTATAATCACGCCCTTGTTATGAATCTTCTCGAGATTTGTTTTATCAAGATTAATTAACCTTGCTTCAAGATTTAAATTCTCTTTTTCCGCTATCTGATTTACATATTCCACCGTGTAATAATTGCTAACCGGATTTTTCTTATCAATATTATACCAATAACTGTCAAGCAGGATTTTGACATCAACCCCTTCCCTGGATTTACTTATCGCTTTTTCAAGAAAAAGGCTCGGTGTTTCCTCAACAGAACCCTCTTTTTTAGAACCCCAATGT
>JAUVLW010000034.1 GCA_030600555.1 Candidatus Aenigmatarchaeota archaeon | reverse complement strand
TTACTTTATCTGCATATTTCTTTGCAAGTTTTACAGTATTATCTTTGCTTTGACCGTCAACAACAATAATCTCGTACCTGTCTCTTGGCAAGGTTTGGTTTAATAAAGATTTGAGGCAGTTTTCAATATTTTTTTCTTCATTATAAGTTGGAATTATTACAGATATCATAATATTATTTAATTATTGAGTTATATAATCTTAAATGTTTATCGGCAATTTTGCCCGTACTATACTTCTTAATATGTAACAAAAAGTTCATTTTCATCCACAAATTTTTTTATAATTGGAAGGCTTCTTGTTAAATACCCCAGACCCCAGGAACAAACCGCATACAGAATTTTCATAATAGATAAACAAAACTAATTTTACTAATCTGGGGGTAAATTTATATTTTAAATTATTTTATGGTTATCTTAAAAAGTTCTATTAATTGGTGAAATTTATGAGAATCGCTATTTTCACAGATACTTATAAACCGCATAAAGATGGAGTGATAACCCATATTGAAGATATCCTAAAATTCCTCACAGACAAGGGTCATGAAATAACTTTATTTGTTCCTGGAAAAAATAAATTCCAAATAAAACAAATCTCAAAATATCTGGAACTTGTTGAGCTGCATTCAATACCGCTCTGCGTGTATAAAGGATATCGAATTCCAATCGCAGGATTAAAAAAAATTAAAGAAATTTTCAAAAACAAAAAATTTGATTTGATTCATACACATTCGCCATTCGCTTTGGGAATAACAGGTCTCCACATCTCAAAACATTTTTCAATACCTATTGTTGGAACCTATCACACCATGATTCCAGAATACGCTCCTTATCTGCTAAATGGTAAATTTAAAAATGTTTTGAAAAAAATTAGCAGATACCCATCCAAGAAATATACAAAATTTATTTATTCAAAATTATCCTCTACAATTGCTCCTTCAAATGAAATAAAAAAATATCTTGAAACCTGCGGTTTAAAAAATGTTGTGTGCATTCCAAATGGAATAAACACGGATAAATTTAAAAACTCAAAAAAAATAAATATTTGCAAAAAATATAAACTGCCTGAAAACAACAAAATACTTTTATTTGTAGGGCGGATGGGATTTGAAAAGAAAATTGAAGTTTTGTTAAAAAGCATGAAATATCTTGAAGAAGAAAAAATATTTCTGCTTCTTATCGGTTCAGGACCCTACTTAAAAAAATACAAAGAAACTGCAAAAAAATTAAAATTGAAAAATGTTAAATTTCTGGGGTATGTAGAAGACAAACTCTTGCATTCAATTTATCTCAGTTCAGATATTTTTGTTTCGCCTTCAGATACAGAAACGCAAGGGATAACTTTTCTGGAAGCAATGAATGCAGGATTGCCTATAATTGGAGTAAACAAATTTGGCGCAAAAGAAGTGGTAAAAACGGGAATTAATGGATTGCTTGCAAAACCCGAAGATTCCAAAGACTTAGCTGTAAAGATCAAAAAATTAGTTGACAATGAAAAATTAATAAAAAGATTCTCAAATAACAGCAAAAAAATTGCAAAGAATTATTATATAAATAAAACAAGCAAGAAGTTACTTGAATTATATAAAAAAATTATCTAAATAAAATTCCCTGACTTGAAGGACGTGGTATTTGGAGAATAAACCTTGCAACTAATGATAAATGTTCATCCAAGGAACTTATAGTCAATCATAATCCTGCTTAATATATCTCTTTTTTGTTTTGATGGGTTTATTTAATAACAACAAAATATCTCCTTTCAACCAGGTCCAGAGAATATTTGCATAACCATCTTTTTCCATACGTCTTGCTGAAAATCGAACAAATAAATTCTTAAGGTATTTAATCTTTCCTGTTTTTTTCAATCTAAATCCTAAATCCACATCATCTGAATGAGGTAAATTTCTGTAACCTCCTATTTTGAGGAAACTTTTTTTTCTAAATGCGGAATTTGTTCCACCCAAACAATAAATACCAAAATAAGAAGAAATTCTGATAAAAATTCTTATAAATAAAAATATACTCTTTGCCTTTATATTATTTTCTATTGGACCATCAGAACCGCATACACCCACAACATTTTCATCTTTGAAACCGGAGATTATATCTTCAAGCCAGTTTTTCGGGACTAAACAATCTGCGTCTGTTGTCGCAATTAAATCATATTTCGCCAACTTAACGCCATCATTTCTTGCTCCTCCAATTCCTTTACTTTTTTGCTGGATTACTTTATCTGCATATTTCTTTGCAAGTTTTACAGTATTATCTTTGCTTTGACCGTCAACAACAATAATCTCGTACCTGTCTCTTGGCAAGGTTTGGTTTAATAAAGATTTGAGGCAGTTTTCAATA
>JAUVLW010000019.1 GCA_030600555.1 Candidatus Aenigmatarchaeota archaeon | reverse complement strand
CATCTCTTCTGATATAGATTTATCCTCAACAGGGTTTTTATAGATTTCAGTTTCATGAACTTTAGGTTCTGATACAAGTGTGTTGCTGGATCCACCAAATATTTCTTTCGGAGTTTTACCAACTGCATCCTTCCAATGAATCGCTGTGGGTTTGTCCCCAAAATTTATCATTGATGGGTCTTTGAAATATAATAGGTTTGCAATATTGGAATCATCAGAACCTAAAGTATCAAATGGATTTATTAAACAATCCGGGTATCCTTCATCGAATTTAATTTGATTTCCATTTTCATCATGAAATCCTCCTCTTGGCACTGCTACGGCAGAGGTTAATTCACCATCTTCCCTTTGACTAAGGTACATAGCAAATAAAGTATCTGGTTTTTCATTTCCGTCTGTGTCTACTAAAGCTAAATAAGAAGATATAGGTGAATATTTCCCCTCTGAATCTACAGCCAACCAAGTGTGTATATCTGCTGTTGCTACATCTATCGTATAAAATTTATTTCTACCTGTTGCATCTTTATACATCTTATTTTTTATAATCTCTAAGGTGTCATCTGGTTTTTTTATTAGTTCATTTGTAGGCTTATTTATTTCATCAAAACCACCTTCAAATTCCATAATACTTTGAATATTAAATCCAGCATCCTTTGCAGTTTCATCATACCAATCTTCTGGTATCTCCTCAACATTATCTGAAGCACTAACAACAGGTGCCCCTACTAAAGATGCTGCAAGAGCAACTGGGATTGCTTTCTTTCCAAAGTTTTTAAGTTTATTAAGATAACTGACTTTTTCTTCTGTAGGTAATTCAAAGAATTTTTTTAGGTTAATGTTATAATTATTTAACTCACCTATTCCAAAAGAATTGTAATCCTTTGCATCCAAATCTATATTACTCTTTATTGTATTTTCATAAAATTTTGTTAACTCTTCTTTTGAAACGCCTTTTGCAAATAGTTTTGTCAACTGGTTTGTGTCATAAGCTGAATGAACATAATCTGAAACATTTGCTCCTCTATTTTTTGCGTACTGTCCTGTTTCTTTCACCATTTCAATTGCTCTTGGATCTGAAATTTCTTCTCCAAATTGCATTAAATATTTGTTTGTTTCTGCTATTTGGTTATCCACTCCTTTCACTATATTGGATTTCATAACTACTAATCAGTGAAAGACTATATACCATTTTCCTGAATATTTAGACAATTGACGAAGTATATTACGTTATTCGTCGTCAATTCTTGGAATAATACCTTCCGAAAAATCCATTGTTTGGCCAGAGGTTATTTTCCTTCTCCTTTGAAATCTGATCCTGTCCAAAATAAGTTATCAGGTTTCCTGCTTCGCATCCTATGAATCCGGAAGCGGCAGGTCCGACTCCAGGCACAAGAGCTGTTACAGCTGTTGCTCCAATATCAACTATTATTGATAGTCCTGCCCAGCCCGCTTCTTTAACAGTTTCTGTTCCCGCAGGTGGTGTGTAACAGAATCCTTTTGTATCCGGGTTATTTTTGTACTGAACTTTTAAACAGGGAATTGTTGTTGAAGGTTCAAGGTTGTACATAAACAACTTGTTTATCTCCGCAGTATTTGGGTCTTCACCTTCTCTAAGTTCTGTTTCTGAACCTTCTTTAATCGCTTTAACTATATCATCATCTATAGAATTATAATAATCAGTGGGATTATCTATTCCCCATATGTTGGTTCCAAGTGGGTCTTCTTCTATTACTCTTTTTAAATTGGTTCTTATATTCCCCTGAACAGCAGCTCGAGTATATTCCACACAATCACCAACCCGAATAATCTCTCTCGTAGTTCCGCTATAATCCCCGCCATAAGCAGTGATATTCCATTGGTTGCAACACCAGCTTGTAACCTCAACTTCAGTTATCCCATCCAGTCCACTCAGCTCTCCAGTCCTTGTTTCTCCTTCAGTCCAGTTCACGCACTCAAGCCACATGTTGCTTCCATCGCAGACTGTCGCGTACCCAACAAAAACAGGCAACTCAAACTCGCAGATAAATTCTTCATTTAAATCCAAAATATATTTGGTGCATTTCACTGCGCCTTCTTCAGTTTCCGATGCATCCGAAGCCTTGGTTGGTTCTATTCCCTGCATCACCCACACCCACTTTCCAACATCTAATTCAACCCTGTATTTAGCATCTCCGCCTCCGATAGGTTCTGAAACAACATTTGCCGAAAAAGATTCCGGGTTCATTTCTTTTTCCTCAACCGGGTCAAAATAAGTCATATATTTTGTTATGTCACAATCAGCATTTGTTGAGCTAGATAAATGACAGGTAAGAATATAAGTATCTAAAGTAGTTTCGTCCACGATGGGTTCCTGTTTTCCCGCGCACTTACAATTGCCTTTTTCAATTATCATCGTGCCGTCGCACGGACTTGCTGTGTAAAACTTTGAGGTTGAGCCTTTTCCAAAAGTGTTGTCAACCCATCTTGAAACCCCAAGACCTTCTTCTCCCTCAGCATATTTATCCAACTCAATATAATTGATTCCCGCATCTTTGCAGTCATCAAGAGGGTAAACTGTGATTGATGGGTTTACCTGGGATTTTAAACACAAAGCATTTCCTGAACAAGGGGCGAATTTCAACATAGAAACATCAGCTAAAGATAATGCCTGACTGAACATATAAGACAAACCCATCCACGAACCCCATCTTGTCAGAGTTCTTTTTCCTTCCAAAGCAACCCCGACTTTTGCGTGGTGTTTAAGAGCCATGCCAAGCTGGGGTAATTTATTTGGAGGCACATCTCCTGTGCTTAAAAGTCCCCTTGTCCATCTATAGGGTTTATCATCAGCAATCAAACAAAAATATTTATATAAAACTAAGAATCATCATAATTTATGGAACTGTTAAAAGAAATAAAAAACAAAGAATTTCCCAATGATAAATCAACTTTAAAAACTAGAGAAGCATCAAGAGCAATCATTTTTGACAAAAATAAGTTAATACCTTTACTATTTGTTTCGAAATATAATTATCACAAACTTCCTGGTGGCGGTATTGAAGAAGGAGAAAACAAAGCGAAAGCTTTGATTAGAGAATGCCTTGAAGAAACTGGTAGTGAAATTAAAGTTAATGGAGAAGTTGGTAAAATCATTGAATTTAGATCAAAATGGAATTTAAAACAAACTTCATATTGTTATTATGGAAAAATAACATCTAAAGGTGAACCTGATTTTACTGAAAATGAATTAAATCAAGGCTTCAAAATTGTATGGTTATCTTTAAAAGAAGCAATTTCCAAAGTTGAAAATGATAAACCTAAAAACTATGAGGGTTCTTTTATTCAAAAAAGAGATATAATATTTCTAAAAAAAGTGGCACAGATAATAAATTAACATTTTCTGGCTACAAATAATAAATGACTTCCAACCCCCAATAATTCTGGTTTTACACAAAGTTCCATTTCCAATTTTTTTAATTTAGACCATTGTTCATTTTTGTATTTATTTTTTATTTCAGGAGATAATGTATCCGTGAATGTTGGAGTTGAAGCAATTTCTATAATTTCACAGCCGTTTTGTTTTAACAATTGAGTCATTTCATCAATTGAATATGCATAGGTTTTAGGTCCCATTCCACAACAGGTTTGATTGCCTTTCATACTTATTACTGCTTCGTTCAAATTCCCTTTAGAAAGATAGTCTCTGATGAACCCTAATTTTGAATCACACCCGAGAATCAGAATAGAATTTTTCTTTAAAACACGCATCATTTCTTTCATTGCATCAAATCTCTTATTCAATACATAAGAAATAGAATCACCAACACAAACAAGAAAAGTAAACTGCGAACCAGAAAATTGTGGCATATGTGTTATGTCTCCTTGCATAATCTCAATTTTTTCAGATAAAATGGTTTTCGCAATATTTGCCTTTGCATACTCTAAGACTTTTGGAGATATATCAAGTAAAGTTACATGTTTGCATTTCTCTGCCATTAAAATAGCATTTACACCTGTACCCCCACCCGCATCAAGAACAACATCAGTTTTTTTAATATATTTTTCGATAAACTCCCTTGGGATTTCAACACGCAAAGACTTGCTTTTTTCCTGTTTGTCTTCTTCTTCAGCAAGAAGATCATATTCCTCTTTTATTTTCTTATGTCGATGAATCATATTAAATAATGTTTTAAACAAATTCATATATAAATATTATTATTTATAAGGGTCATTAATTACAACATATTTTCTAATACAAGAAGGCAATTTTCCAGTTTTCTCATAGGTACAACGATAATCACACGCATCAATATTATCAGTTTCTGATAGCATTAAACCCCTACAACCACCTTGACAGAGTTCATCTGCACAATCACTCTTACGCTCTAAATTCCGTTTGTATAAATCCCACTTTTCATTGTCAGGTGACCAAATATCAATAATACTATCTTCTAAAATATTCCCTAAAGAAAATGCTTCATGATATGGACTCCCATAATTAGAAAATCTTACACAAGGGAACACATGGCCTGTTGAATATATCAGAGCATTATTTTTTTTACTTATCCTACAATAATCATGAGTTTTATCAATCTTAGGTTCAAGATACCCTTTTTGAATCTGAATTTTGGTATCTGAAAATTGATGTTTATCACACAAATCTTGAACATCTTCAATAAAATTTCCAACATATTCAAACTCAGGTACTAAATATCTAATATCTTTACCTCGACCCATAGCAGATAAACATAATATTGCGTGAACTGAAACCGGTAACTGAGTTGTATATTCCAAAAGATCCTTTATATCCTCGCCATTTTCACTTGTTAATACTGAATTAACTCTAGTAAAAATATTATGCTCCAGTCCTAATTTCAATGCACTTACCGCTTTTTCATATGCATGATTATTTCGTCTAAAATTATTATGAAATCTCTCTGTCCCATCTAAACTAACTAATAACTCTTCTAAACCATAATCCATCAATTCCAAAAGTTTATCCTCGGTTAATAGCAACCCATTTGTAATTAATCTTGGTTTCACCCCTGCAAGAGAAGAACTATGCACAAAACTTTTTAAATCCTCATAACGAGTTAATGGTTCTCCGCCTCCTATGTGCACCGTATTAGCCCCGATGGTTGCAAATTCAGTTATCATTTCATTAAGAATATCCACAGGGACCTCACCAATATCTTCTCCACTTGAATACAAACAATGATCGCATTTTAAATTACAACGATTTGTAAAATGCAAATCCAATTCTATCTCTTTACTCATTTTCCACCTTCTTTGGTCTAAAAAATATTGTTGGTAAATATCCATCATGAATTGATGAAAAATTGGCTGTATTAATTTTATAATCTCTTAATTGAACAGGAAGATTATGTAAACTTGGACAATATGGATCCGGTTTATCTACCGTTTCATGCCATAATATTCTTCTATCTATTGTCCCACCCGCACAAGTTTCAACTTTTTCGCAACTGCCACAATATGAAGGAACTGTATTTGTAAGTTCCTTAATTATTGGATTGTCTCCAACATTAGACAATATATTCTCATCATAAATAGTTCCTATTTCAAACTCCTTACTTATCAAATAAGTTGAAGGATAAATAGATCCATTTGGAATAATTCTTAAACTACTTGTTCCTGAAGGATCTTTTTTGATTTTTTGTTTGGATAGTGTTGAATTGAATAACGGGTCACTTAAAGAACAAATTTCATGTTCATCAGATACATAATCAAACATATTCAACAATGTTTTCAAAGAAGGTGGTTCTAAACCATTATTCTTATTAACTGGTCTATAAATATTAACTCTAACCAAAGTATCATATTTTTTTGCAATGTCAAATATTCCATCTAGATTTTCAATAGTTAGAGTGTCATCTATACCCATTACAACAAGAGTATTATTAAACCCACAATCTTGCGAATAAGCTAAAGTATCAATTGCCATTTTGAATGCATTGTTATGTCCCCTAAATGCATTATGTTTACTTTCAATCGCATAATCTAAAGAAACATCAATATCTGACAAACTTTTTTGAATAATTTTATCTTTTTGTTTATCTTTAGCCACAATTTGAGCAAGTGAACCATTTGTAGTCAATGCTTGGGAAATGTCTGGAGACAAATTATTAATATAATCCACGAGTTTAAACCAATCATCAACAAGAGTATTTTCTCCCGTTCCAAAATTAATATCTTTAATCAAACCAGAATTCTTCTCAAAAAAATTCATCCAGTCTTCAATAGGGAGTTCTAAATTATCATTTCTTCTTTCAATACTATAACAAAAAGGGCATTTCATATTACAAGCTGGGGTTATCCCCAAACCTATCGCAAATTTTTCTTCCATAATCCCAATTTACACAGGCGAAACCGTTGTTGGTGTCTTCCCTGATTTCTTTTTTGTGGCAAAATAAATTCCCGCTGCACCCAATCCCGCGAGACCAGCATAAACCAAAGGGTTGGTTTTTTCTTTTTCAGTTGCTGTGTCTGTTCTCATATCCTCAACCATCTTCTCTGCTGACTCCTCGCCAACAGGTTCTTTATAGATTTCAGTTTCACTAACTTTAGCTTCGGATATAGGTGTGTTACTAGATTTACCAAATATTTCTCCGAGAGTTTTGTATTCCAATGCATCTTTCCAATGAATCGCTGTGGGTTTATCACCAAAGTTTACCATTGATGGGTCTTTGAAATATAATAAGTTTGCGATATTGGAATTATCAGAACCTATAGTATCAAATGGATTTATTAAATAATCTGGGTATCCTTCTTCAAATTTAATTTTATTCCCATCCACATCATAAAATCCTCCTCTTGGTATGCCTGCAGTAGAAGTTAATTTACCATCATCCCTTTGACCAAGGTACATAGCATATAAAGTATCTGGTTTTTCATTTCCATCTGTGTCTATTAAAGCTACATAAGGACAAACTGCTACGGTTTCTTCTGAAGCGACTGCCATCCAAGCGGCGAAGTCTGTTGGAGAAATTTTAAGTTCACCAAACATTTGATATTTAGGATTTTCTTTATGAGGTATAGTATTGCTTTCCATAATCTTGGTTATTTCATCGGGTAATATTATTGGTTCATTTAAAGATTTATCTATTCTACTAAAACTATCATGATTCTTAAAAAAATTTTTAACACCTCCTAAACTATGTAAATATTGTGTATCATCATAAGGATTACTCTCATCCCCCGGATAACTTATACCTGTAGAAGCGCTGGCAACACCAACAAGTTCTGGTAATTTAATGTTGTCAAAATATTTATTCATTTCATATTTTCCATCAGACACACAATCCGCAAGAGGTCCGGCGTTTAATATAAACGGAACTGCGAATGCAGTGCCTGCCACTGTAGCGGAGTTTTTAGGATTCTCTTTTATCACTCTTGGCAATTCCTTAATAAGTTTATAACAATCAGTTAAAAGACTATCTGATTGAACCTGAACAACAGGTTCTTTTCCAATATTTTCTGTTGGAAGACTGCCGGATTCCTGATAACTAAATACAAAACTATTGTAAGGTTTTAGTTCGTTGGCTAATCTTCTTTCCTCTTTTAACAAATTCCCATTCTTCAGCATTTCGGTAATGCCTGTTGGCACTTTCCCTGCCGCATCTTCATATTGATGAAGAATAGTCCAATGTTTATTTGGATTGTAACCATAAACCTCTAATTGTTGCTGGGTATATTGACTGTTTATATCCACTATAGAAGTTCTCATAGATTCAATTTCCCTTGATAATTTTGAATTATAATCACTTTTCATAACTACTAATCAGTGAAAGACTATATACTGTTTTATAGTAAAGTTAGACAATTGACGAATTATACTTGGTTATTCGTCGTCAATTCTTTGAATAATACCTTCCGAAAAAAGCATTGTTTGGCCAGAGGTTTTTCTCCTTTTCCTTTGATATCTGGTCCTGTCCAAAATAAGTTATAAGATTTCCTGCCTCGCACCCTATAAACCCGGAAGCAGCAGGTCCGACTCCGGGCACAAGAGCGGTTACAGCTGTTGCTCCAATATCAACTATTATTGATAATCCCGCCCACCCCGCTTCTTTAACAGTCTCTGTTCCTGCTGGGGGTGTGTAACAAAATCCTTTTGTATCCGGGTTGTTTTTGTACTGAACTTTTAAGCATGGTATTGTTGTTGAAGGCTCAAGATTATACATAAATAATCTGTTTATCTCTGCAGTATTTGGGTCTTCACCTTTTCTAAGTTCTGTTTCTGAACCTTCTTTTATTGCATTTGCAATATCTTTATTTATGGAATTATAATAAAGTGTTGGATTATCTATACCCCAAATATTGGTTCCGAGTGGGTCTTCTTCTATTGCTCTTTTTAAATTTGTATAAATATTACTTTGAACTACATCTATTCCATAATCCCCACAATTATCAACCCGAATAATCTCCCTAATAGTCCCGCTATAAGTTCCCCCATAAGCGGTGATATTCCACTGGTTGCAACACCAATCTGTAACCTCAACTTCAGTGGTTCCGTCAAGTCCGTGCAATTCTCCTGTCTTTGTTTCCCCCTCTGTCCAGTTCACGCACTCAAGCCATATATTGCTTCCATCGCAGACTGTCGCGTACCCAACAAAAACAGGCAATTCAAATTCGCAGATAAATTCTTCATTAAGGTCTAAAATATATTTAATGCATTTCACTGCGCCTTCTTCAGTTTCCGATGCATCCGAAGCTTTGGTTGGTTCTATTCCCTGCATCACCCACACCCATTTTCCAACATCAACTTCAACTCTGTACTTATCATCCCCGCCTCCGATAGGTTCTGAAACAACATTTGCTGAGAAAGATTCTGAATCCATTTCTTCTTCCTCAACCGGGTCAAAATAAGTCATATATTTTGTTATGTCACAATCAGCATTTGTTGAGCTAGATAAATGACAGGTAAGAACATAAGTATCTAAAGTAGTTTCATCAACTATAGGTTCCTGTTTTCCCGCGCATTTGCATTCTCCTTTTTCAATTATCATTACCCCATCGCACGGACTTGCTGTGTAGAATTTTGAGGTTGAGCCTTTTCCAAAAGTGTTATCAACCCATCTTGAGACACCAATGCCTTCTTCTCCCTCAGCATATTTATCAAGTTCAATATAATTAATTCCCGCATCCTTGCAGTCATCAAGAGGGTAAACTGTGATTGAAGGGTTTACCTGCGATTTTAAACATAAGGCATTTCCTGAACACGGGGCGAATTTTAACATAGAAACATCTGCAAGAGATAATGCCTTGCTGAATACATAAGACAAACCCATCCACGAACCCCAACGACTCACAGTTCTTGTTCCGCCAATAGCGGTTCCAACTATTGCATGATGTTTAAGAGCCATTCCAAGTTGGGGTAATTTATTTGGAGGAATATCTCCTGTGCTTAAAAGTCCTCTTGTCCATTTATAAGGTTTTTCGTCAGCAATCAAATAATTCTTGGCTGGAAGATTTCCTGGATTATCCGGAACAATATTATTCAAAATTCTTTTTTCAAAACTCTGAATTTGAGAAACGCTGTCCACAGCGCTAAGATATTCGTCCCATTCATTAAGGGTATGAGGTCCTCTCTTAACAAGTATCTCCTGAACATGCTCCACTTCTTCATGCGTTATCTTTGAAGTTCCCCCGGTCCCAAGGTCATCAAGTTTATTTATTAAATCCGTGATTGCTTTTTGTTCTTTAGGTTCAAACCCATAATAGGGTTCCTGAACAGCCAGTTTAAAACTATCCATTCTTTCAGCGGCTTCGCGGGTGTAATCTTTTAGTAAGTTATCTGAATCTGCGCCT
The DNA here is from genome assembly GCA_030600555.1 of Candidatus Aenigmatarchaeota archaeon. GTDB lineage: Archaea > Aenigmatarchaeota > Aenigmatarchaeia > QMZS01 > QMZS01 > QMZS01. The sequence goes on along the minus strand of JAUVLW010000019.1, from coordinate 4,104 downwards.
CTTGCGATACCCTTTATATTTTCAGCAACTTCTTTCGCTCCCCTATTTGTTGTTCCATCTCTAACCAATATATCATCTGAATATCCCAACAATTTTTTCTTAAGTTTATTTCCCGCCGGAGTATCCAGAATATTATCTGAAACTTTTGGGATGTCATCAGCAAGCACATTTAAATTTCCGCTTGCCTTCACATGTTTTGTTAAATCAATAGAACCATGCCTCATAAACCAGACGTAAATATTATCTAACGGAGCTGTTATTTTATTTTTAGAAGCAACCATTTTTTTATAAATGTTGTTTGAAAATATTTCCTGTTGTTTGAGTTTTGTAATCCCGCTATCTAAAAGTCCTCTAATCCTGCCTGTATGCTCCGCAGCTCTTCTGAATTGTATATGTTTACTTATATAATTTACTGCAAGTGACCCACCTCCAGTTGCCCCGGCTTTAAAACCTTTCCATCCTAATTTAACCATCCTCTTTCCTACTGAAGTTAAAGGGATTACAGAAGCAAGGCACATTGCCTGGTCAATTCCCAAAGTTGCCACCGTTGCCATCCTCGTTCCCGCAACTTCGCTCCAACCTTCCCAGCCTTCTTCTTCACCAAGCGGAAAGTTCTCATAATAAATTACATACCAAGGGTCTCCGTAAGATCTTAAAGTAGTCATATATCTCACAGCATCTTTCACAGGCTCCTCAGCAAACGGGGAAAACAACAGATTTTCTCCGGCTGAATTTAATTGCTGGGGGAAATTAACCTTTACTTCCACAGAATAACCATCAGGTCCAACACACACGCTATTCATAGCAGTCTGCATGTTTTTTGCAGTAATCTGGGCCTGCTGTTCCTGAGCATAAGCCCCGGACATACCCAAAAGCTTAAAAACAATCATGAGGATAAATACGCAGGTAATCAGACCTATAAAAAATTCCGCAGAATGAGACATTCCCTTAAACCTGAAACCCATAAATAATAGTGGGTAATTGATATATAGAATTGAAATTTATGAATCTGCCTAATAATAACCTATTATATAGATATGAAAATATTTAATTATGAATCTTAAAGATAAAATTATTTACAGACTCAGAGACTCAGTAGAAGCGATTAGGGAAAACAGAATGTTGCGAAACCTGAAACATACAAAATTTGGCACTCTTATACGAGAAGACCGGAAAGTCTTAAGTGTACTTCTTGTGATTATGTTTTTGGGGGTGATTGCTGCGGGTTCACTCACAGGTCATGTAATACTCACAGAAGGCGGAGTGAATGAAATTAAAAATAATCTTTCAATTACAGAAGCAACATTGGATACCTGCCAGAACCATCTTCTTGATTGCAATTATGAAAAAACCGGACTTTCAAATCAGATTACTTCATTAAACGGACAGGTAGGTTCTTTGAATGAACAGATTTCTTCATTAAATTCTAATTTGGGATTGTGCAATTCAGAGAAAGATAGTTATAATTTACAATTTCAAAACTGCACAAATGAAAAAAATATTGTTGCTTCAGACCTTGATTTTTGCGAAGAGGATCGAAGTTTGATTGTTGATAATTTGGATGACTGTAAATATGAGTTGGATGATTATGAAATGGATTATGAAATGATAAAAACAAATTTTGCCAAAGATAAATGTTGTCCTGATGATTATAAATATTATACAGTTACCCAAGATGGTTGGGTTCTTTGTTGCTACGAACATGATGGTGATTACTTCTGCGGGGCTGGAGAAGAAACTGACGAGGATGATGTTGAGGAGTTGGATTGTTGAATTCGCGGTTTAAGTTTGATATATTTTTAATAGTTATTTGAATTTAATACAACCAAATATCCTTTTACAAATTTTTCCATGTTAGGTCTTCTTCCGGCAATAACCAATCTTTTTTTAATGAACTCTCATTTAAAAGCACAATTCATATTTATTCATCTGCAATAACTGTTAAAAATCCTCCAGAGAAATCAGTCTGGAATTTTTTTAATGTGATTTTTTCGTTTAAGAACCCGGATAATAATCCTGAAATAATGCCTCTGAACATTATGAACTTTATGTTCTTAGCCCACTTAGTCCAGGGGAAATAATTGGAAACAACAGTATACTTTCCTGATTTCTTCATAACTAAAATATCCCCCCATCCAAGAGCTGACATATAATTAGTGATAAAACTTTCTGCTGAGCCTGAAGAAGAGCTTGGATTATTTATTTCCTGTTTGCTTTTTTCTGCCAAACTTTTGCCGTAATCAAAAGAAACATCAAACAAAACTTTTCCTCCTCCTTTCAGTTTTTTTAATTCCTTTTCTAAAATGTACATGAGGCTTGCTTCGCACAGAAAATGCCTTTCATCTTTGTAATGAATTACCCCTTTTGAATATTCAAAAAAACCGGAATCTATAAGGTCTTTTAAAGAATATCTTGCAAACTGTGTTGGTCTGATTTTATTGATTTCCATATACTCAGCATCTATTTCCAATTTCTCTAAATCAGTTTCCTTCAAAAATTTTATCTTTTTTTCTTTTAGAATTTTAGCCGGAGCGCAAATTAATTCGCATTTTTTATCTCCCCTGCCTTGGCACTTTGTCTGGACTCCTTCAACAGTTAGATCGCAGGCCATATAAGCCCAGATACCCGCAGTACCTCCTGAAGTTAAAATGTATCCCAAACCATTTTTTCTGCAGATTATATAATTATCCATTGTTAATTGGAAAATTTTATTCTCGTAATCCAGTTTATGAACTATTTTACTGGCATAAGTACCTTCAACATATCTTACAAGAAAATACACAAAATTCAAGAACTTTTTTTTATTTGTAGATTCAATCCTAGAAAAAGTTGATAATGAAGAATTAACATATCCAAACTTTTTACCAATTGTATATATTGTTTGTTTACCGGTCTTCTTGTACTTAATTATGATTTCTTGCTCTAAATTACTAAATAAATTCTCCGACAAAAGTAATTCTCTGAATGTTACCCCTAACTTTAATTCACCAAATTGTTCCAACACATAACCCGGACAATTTATTATTTCTAATTTTGATAATAATATATTTCTAACATACCAAGAAACAACCTTATCTTTAATTTTCATTTTATATTTATCTAAATAAACCCACTCATAACTATAAGAATACCCATTAATATATATTCCCCATCCACTAAGATGCCATAAACAAGTTTATCATTATTAATTCTGCCTATCAAAAAAATATAGAAATGACAATAAATAACAATAAAACTCAATATACAAGCTAAAGAAGATAATATATTAATATATATAGTCAGTAACAGAAATAATCCAAATAAAATATTTATAATATATAAAAAATATCTAGTTTTTTTTATACCCAATATATTAGGTAAAGTTTTTATTCTATGAATCTTATCGCCACTCGAATCTCTTATATCAAAAACAACTGTGGTAATAAAAACCCTTACAAAAACAAATAAAAATAAAATCCATATAGTCACACTTGTAAATAACCCAGATAATTTAAAATAGGCTCCAACAACAAATGGTATGGAAGCCCAACCTAAAGCAACTATTATATCTTTCAATAAAAAAATCTTCTTCAACCTAAAAACACTATAAACAAGCCCTAAAATGGCTGGAATTAAAGACATCAGAAAAGTCATGAAATTATGGTTTAAAGCTAAAGTTAATGCAAAGACATACCCAACAACACTCAAAGGAAATAAATATCCATAAGCCTCTGTGAATTTCACTCTTTCAGGACAATTTAAATTATCTTCATCTAAATCAGTTTTCCTATTCAAATTATAAATAAAAAAAGTTGTAAAAAATAAGATCAGCATTGGAATAAAATCAACAGGATATCCAAATAATTTGATTACCACATAAGTCAAACAAGAAGCACCAATAGATAAATAAATATTGCTATAAACCAAAAAAGTCAATATTCTCTCTAAAGCTCTTATAATTAACCAACGACCTTGATTCCATCTTTACAGAATTCCATACTATGGATGCCTTCATCAATTTTTGTCTCGCGCATTTTTCTAATTTCGATTGTTCTTTGCGCCATTTTTCCCATAGGTATGGATTTTAAATGGATGACCCCATCCACTATAAATTCCTCGATACCA
>JAUVLW010000023.1 GCA_030600555.1 Candidatus Aenigmatarchaeota archaeon | reverse complement strand
CAATTAAATTTGAGAACTTGTATTCAAGAGGAAGTATTTTTTCGCCAAGCAAAAAGGTTATTTTGCAGTCCTGCAAATTATATTCAAGGAGTTTGTCAGTTTCAGAAATATTTCCTGAATCCCAGATTGCTTTACTTTCTGTAATTTTAACATCTGTTTTTCCTTCCCCAATGAAATATCTTGCCACTTCGTCAAGTTTTAAAGTTCTTGTTTTTACTTCCGAGGATAAATGTTTTGAAATTATTTTGTATAAATCAAGATGAAGACAGTTCCTAAAATTTGCGCGGTTTTTACTCAGCAGAATTGGGTGTTTTATTTTCAGTTCTTCGCACCTGGATTTTAAATAAGGAAGGTCAAAATAATCTCCATTATAGGAAATCAAAATATCAAATTTAGATATTGCTTTAAAAAACTTTTCCAACATTTCTTTTTCATCTTTCAGGATAATTGCGTTTTTCAGATTTGATTTTTTGTAGGAGAATACGATTTTTTTATCTTTGCTGTAAATTCCTATATTAGTAATTGGGTTTTCTTTTGCGTTAAAATCCGGTTTGTAAATTTCAATATCAAATGCAGCTACAAGAGGTTTGTAAATTTTACCCTCTATTTTTTTGAGTATTCCATTTTCAGTGTTGTAAGGGGAAAGGAAACTTAGCTGTTTGTTCAGGCAGTATCTTTTTGCGAAAGGGAGATCATATTCTCTTTTGTGCAGGACCCCATCCAATTTCTTTACAGTGTCTTTCAGGAGAGAAACATCTTTTGGGAGTTGGCAGAAAATCTTAAGTGTTTTTATCTTTTTGTTAATTTCAGTCATCTCAACAATCTCGACTCTTTTCACTTTTGTTTGCTCAACAGAAATTTTTTCTACTTTCTTTTTTATCTCTTCAATCCTGTTTTGTTCAGGTATTGCGTAAAAATAAGGTTCAAAATTCTTATCTTCAAAAACAACCTTTTTTCCTTTTTCATCTCTTCCGGATATTATTATAACTGGTTCTTCTATTTCTTTTGCAAACATTCCTTTATTTCCACAGACGAAATTTTTTCTGATTTCGTAGCGTATCTGAATTGGGTAAAACATAATTTAATTTTAACAGATTTTAATTAAGAGAATTTTTGGCAATTTTATTGAAATTGATATTTAAAACAAAATATTTATTTTTAATCTTGTTTCTGAAGTAAATTCTCCTATATATATTTTTTTATCTATATATATTTAATGGACTTCGATAAATTATTACTTAAAAGATATGTGCTTGACAATTCAATAAAATATAACGGAACTCCTGAAGTTGGTTCTGTTTTGGGAAGAGTAATTATAGACAATCCGGATTTTAAAAAAGATGTAAAAGAATTGCGAAGTGTTATTGACAAACTTGTTTCTGAAGTAAAAAAAATGAAACTTCCGGAACAGAAAGAAGATTTGGAACAACTTGGAGGACCTCTTAAAAATATTCAGGAAGAAGAAAGAGAGATGATTCCTTTGCTAAAAGTAAAACATGATTTTGTTGTGAGATTTGCTCCAAATCCAAATGGTCCTTTGCATCTTGGAAACGCCAGGCAGGCAGTTGTAAACTGGTTGTACAGAAATATTTATAAAGGTAAATTTATTTTAAGATTTGATGATACTGACCCAAAAAACAAAGTTCCTATGAAAGAAGCCTATGATTGGATAAAAGAGGATATGGAATGGCTGGGTATAAAACCGGACGAAACTTATACAGCTTCCAAAAGACTTAATATTTATTATGACCATTTTCAGCAATTATTGAAAATGGGCAAGGCTTATGTGTGCACTTGCAGTCAGGAGGATTTCAAGAGACTTAGGGAAGGAACCCGCAAACCAGATGATGAAGAGACCGGAAGAATAAGTGGAGATCCTTGTCCATGCAGAGATTTAAGCGTTAGCACTCACATAAAAAGATTTGAAAAAATGTTATCTCATGAATTTAAAGAAGGGGAGGCTGTTGGAAGAATAAAAACAGACCTTAGAGACAAACATAATTCTGTAAGAGACTGGCCCGCTTTTAGAATAGTTGATAAACCAAAACATCCTTTTGTAAAGGGAAAACATGTCTGGCCTCTTTTGGATTTTGCTTCAGCAATAGATGATCATTTAATGGGGGTGACTCATATTATCAGAGGTTCTGATTTGTTGCTTTCAAGAAACAAACAACTTTATGTTTATGGTTATTTCAGGTGGAAATATCCAATTATAAAACTACAGGGAAAATTCAGCGTTTCAAATATAGATCTTTCAAAAACAAAAACCCGCGAAAGTATTGAGCAGGGAATATATACTGGTTACGATGATGTGAGACTTGGAACAATAAAATCTTACAGAAGAAAAGGATTTTATTCTGAGGCTCTTGTGGAGATGATTAAAGAGATAGGACCAAAAATAAGGGACGTTACAATCACGCCTGAATTTTTGTCAAGTTTCAACAGAAAAATGCTGGACCCTCTCGCAAACAGATACTTTTTTGTAAAAGACCCGGTTCCAATAACTGTGCTTAATCCTCCAAAAGAGACTTCCGTGAAAATACCTTTACATCCGGATTATCTTGACCGGGGGAACAGGGAGTTAAAAATCGGTAAGAAATTCTTCATTTCAAAAGAAGATTTTAAGGATTACCGCACAAAGATAATCCGATTAATTGGTTTGTATAATATTAGACTTAACACAACTTCGCAGTTTTTAACCAAACAGCTTTTACCTTATCCAAAAATACAATTTGTTCCTGAGAAGAGCGTAAATATGAAAATTTTGCTTCCAAACAATACACTTATCCGTGGTCTTGTTGAGAAAGACATAACAAAATTAAAACCAGGAGAAAGAGTTCAGTTGCCAAGAATCGGTTTTGTTTATCTGAGTGTTGTCAAGAGCGACTATGTTTATGCGTATTTTATTCATAATTAGCTTTTGATAAATTTGAAATATAGATACTTATTTTAGTAGATTTATATGGGATTAATATTTATTTATCTATTATGTTTGGAAAAAGAAAAACTGATAATTATAAAAGAGAATATTGGAATAGCTTGTTTACGGAGATTCAATATATTAGAAAGAGACTGCATAGTTGGGATTATCCTGTTGATGCGGAAGGTAAAAAACAAGCAGATGATAATCAAAAAATGAATATTTTGTTGATATATCATCAAATTCTTTCTCAAAAAAATTATACTAATTGGTTCATTGGTTTAATGATAACGAATATATTTTTAGTTTTGACTGGAATTATACTTACGATTTATTTAAGAATCCCTTATTAATTTTTTCTAATATTTTGTGTATAATTTAATAAATCGGATTATTGGAAGTAATCTAAAATTTCACCGATAATAATAAACCCGAATAACCGCATTCTCCAATGTTGCTTCCCCATCAGAAGAGAACCTTATTTTATTTGGACCTTCTTTAACATCTTCTAAATCAATTTTAGTCACTCTGGATAAAGGCATATCAGAATAAATTGTTTTGTTGTTAAAGGTAATATTAAATTCCCTGTCCGCGCCCATAAAATCAAAGACTAGTTCAGTTTTGTACTGGTTATTGTAAATATATTTTGAAGCAAAGAAATCATATTCGGGGAATTCCCTAAAAGAATATTCTGTTCTTAAAGACAGGTTGGATATAATATACACTGATGGGGCCCAGATTTTCCATTCGCTTGAAGATGTTTCAAATTCAATTATATTTTCTTCTAAACTGTTCAGTTCAAAATCATATTTTCCGCGAATAACATTTTCATTCATCAGGGTTTCATTATTAAGTGTCACTAAAAGATTTCCGTAATTGTTTGTATTTTTCACTTCAAAACTCAGGGTTGTCTTATCCATATTCTCAAGCACAAATTCATCAATTTCAAATCTTCTTGAATATTCTAAGTTTCCCGCAAAAAGACCCCTATGCACCGCAAAGTCGTTTTCAATAATTTCTGTTTTTTCTCCGTTTTGTTCTCTGAGTGAAATCGTACCTAGTTCTATAGTCTTCCATTCCAGATTGTCCGGAAAGGTTTCATTCTCATATTCTGTGTGTGGGTCGGTTGTGTATGAGATACCCCCTCCGAAAAATACCATTAACAATACCATTATTGTTAATCCCGCAAATAAGAATGCATATAGTTCGTCCATAATAAATAATAATAATAGATTATGAAGTCGTACTTAAAGTACTTTTCTCTTTTAGTCGCAATTTTAATAATAATATATTTGATTGGAGGATTTGTGATAATATTTGCCACACTTCTTGTCCTTTTTGAAAAATGTTTGTATGGAAGAATCTCTTTTATTCCAGGTATAGAATTTGTTACTTTGTCAACAATTCTTGTGGTTATGGTTTATGGACCTGTAATAGGTGTTTTATTTAGCATCTGCATTACTTTGATATTGCCAATGATTATAAATAATATGGTGGGTGAAAAATGGGTGGCAAATAAAGATTTTAGTATTTTTAGCATTGGTTTTGGAAATATAGTTGATATAATATGTGTTTTTATTATTCATTATTTAAGAGGATTTGATATTTTCTGGATTATGGTTGCTTTGATGTTGTTTAAACACACCATAGGTAATCTAGAGGGAAAATTTAAAGAAACTAATTTTGTTGTGGATTATCTTGGATTAATTATCAGCGTTTCATTTAATTTAGGCATAATTTTCTTTTTCCATTCTTTTTGGTTATCTTTGTTATGAATAAATACCATATTTATTTTCTGGTTTTAAGTTTGTCTTTATTAATTGCATTTCTTTTTGGGGGTTCTGTGTTTGTTCTGGCAACAGGTTTGATATTATTTGACCGGTGTTTATTTGGAAGAGTTAAAGTAATTCACGGGATTGAGTTTACAGCAATATCTGTAATGATGGTGGCTTTGAGATATGATTTTATGGTTTCTGTTTTCTTCTGCGTTTTCATCATGTTCTTATTGCCCGCGGGAATTAATATTTTTTTGGGAGCAAGGTTCATAACAAATAAAGAGTTTAAACTTGTGAGAGGTTTTTTTGGGATGATTGTGAATATTATTTCAGCTGCAATTATTACTTATTTACGAAATATGGATCCTTTTTTGATAATGTTTTTTGTTCTCTTGTTCGCGCATTCTTTGTATTATTTTAAAGGAAAATTTACCCAGAATAATTATATTTTGGATTATTTTGGAATTGCTTTAAATTTAATATTTAATCTAGGTCTGGTATTCTTATTTCATTCTTTTCTACTGTCAATAGTTATCTGATAAACATTTTCAAATCCAAATAACATTTCAAGACCCTCATATATTTCTTTGCTAAGTTCTTCATATTTTAATTTGTAATCCGCAATCAAATCAACATAAAATGTTTTTTTGGATAGTTCCTGAACCAGATTGGAGAATATATCTTCTGTTGTTACAGGACCAGCAAGATTGACCGGAATTGTTCTTGAAACAAAAGTGTCCAGAGAAATATATGTGCTGTCGTATTCAGTTATTTCAACACAGACTCTGAAAACGAAATTTTCACCAATTTTATTTTCTGCTTCAAGTTTGAATTCAAGTCCTGTGCTTGTTTTTTTATAGTAGACCACTTGGATATCTTCATATTTAATCTTCAGGGTATTTGCGAGAATATCTTTCACTTTTTTCTGTATGTCTTTATTGGGTTTTTTATTTACTTCAAATATCCGGTTAAAACAACTTTCTTCAAATAAGTAACGGTACATAATTACTTTTCTCTAACTAATTATGGTAGATAAAGCTGAACTTCCGGAAGGTCTGGAATTGGTTGGTTTTGATTTGGCCGAGGGTGTGTATACGGATGTAATTTATAAGGAACTGAGCAATTTTGCCCTTAAAACACAAAAACTCATAAAACCCCTGGAGATAAAATTCCACCTGAGGAAATTAAGAGATACCGGAAAACCATTATATGCTTTGGATGGAAAGGTTGTTGCAGGAGGAAAAGTTCTTGATGCAAATGTGGAAGGTTACGGGTTGATGGACTTAATCCAGGAAGTAATGAATAAACTGGAAACTCAGGTAATGAAACTTAAGCGTTAATTTTAGGATTTTTTAAGCAATTCACAAGCCTTGCAGATTTCCTTTGAGGTTGGTTCACCGCATATTTTGCAATATTTTATTTTCCCTTTTTTGAGTACTTGTTTGTTTAAAGGAGGGATTATCAAATCAGCGAAGTTTACAATCTGGAACAGCGAGCCCGGATATTTTTCCTCCAAATCATAGAGATATTTTCTGATTGTTTTTCTCACAGATTCTTTTCCGTAAGGGCAAATTTTTTCTTTGAAGTAAGGCAGTTTTAAGGCATCGCAGTAGGCAAAGACTTCTTTTTCAGGGATTTCTCTCAGAGGTTTAATTCTTGGAACAAATTTCTTAATTGTTTTATTTTCGACTTTTGCCCCAATTCTTAAAAATTTGTCAAGATTTCCAAACACAAAATTCAGGAAAATGGATTCAGCCTCATCATTCAGATTGAATCCAAATGCGATTTTTGTTGCTTTGTTTTCTTTGGCTTTTTTGTTGATTAATTTTCTTCTCAGAACCCCGCAGTATGTGCATGCATTTAGGTTTGGATTATTTTTTATAATCTCTTTAAGAGGTTTCCCAAATTCTTCTTCAAAGGAATATTCTTTCAGAGGTATCTTTAATAATTTACATGCTTCTTCAGCTTTCTTAATTGTTTTTTTTCTGTAAGGACCTATCCCTTCGTCAACAGTTATTGCAAAAACTTCCATATCATTCCTTTTTTTGGCGATTTCATTTATAATATTTAGGCAGGCAATTGAATCTTTCCCCCCGGAAATTGCCACGCATATCTTATCATTTCTGGAGATAAGCTTATTTAACCGGATATTCTTTTTTATTTTTTTCTCCACAGATTGCGCAAAACATTTTCTGCATAAGTCAATTCCTTCATATTTTCTCCGGAAGTAAGTCTTTTTCCCGCATTTGCAAACCATAATTAACTATAAAATTATTCTGTAACAAAGGGTTTTCTTTGTGTTTTATTTATTAAGGTTGTTCTAATTCTGATGCGGTATTTCTGGGGATTGTTCGGTTTCTGAAGGATTATCTTCCTGAGTTTGTTCTTCATTAGGTTGCGTTGTTTCTTGCGGTTGCTTTTCTTTAGGTGGAACTATTTCATTTGATAATTCCCCTTCAGATTGAACTTGTTCTCTTTTTTCTTCAGATTGCGTTATCTCCTGAGATGATTCCTCTTTAGACGGTTCTCTTTCCTGAGATTGTCCCCCTTCTTGCGTTGTTTCTGGGGATTGTTCCTTCTCAGAATTTCTTAGTTTGATGTGAAAGTCTTCAAACAGGTTTTCCTGTTCGATATGTATTTTCTGCTGGTTTGTCAAATGCAACAAAGCAACAAAATATCTTGCGGTTTCAAGATTGGTTTTTTTATTGGTAATCTGATAAAAACTGGTTTTGGTTATTTTTAAAAGTTCTTTAAAAATTTTTTCAACATAGTCTTCAATATCGATTTCAATATATTTTTGCAGGTTTTTTATTTTTTCTGCCCTGTTTAATTTCATCTGCTCCTTTTTTTCTTTGCTTTCCATAACTTTTTCAAGGGATTTGGTTAATTCCTCAAAGGTTATGTTTCTCATAGGTATCCTATTTATAGGAGCTTCAAGAATATCAAGTCCTTCAATATCCAGAGTTTCCAGAGTTTTTTCAGCTTCTTCTTCTCTGATAAGATATTCTGATTTTAATCTCAATAGAATGGCAGAAACAAGGATGAACCGGGCAGGAATTCTAAAATTAATATCTTCAAGTTGATTTAGGTAAGTCAATAAGGATTCTGATAATTTTGAGATATCAATATTCCAGGGGTCAAGGCCTTCTTCTATAATAATTTCTTTGATAACTGACTGAAAATCAGAACCATTAATAATTAGCTGGAGTATATCCATATATTAGATTGTTTATTTCTTAAATGTTGGTGATATGATTAAGAAGAATGTATTTTTAACCATTGGGATTAAATATTTTTGTTTATCGGGCCAAAACTTTTTTTAGGTGGGGTGTTCGGTTTTTCATTAAAATTCTGTAACCGCAATGAGGACAAATGACTTTCTCTTCAATTTTTTCTATCTTTTCCCTACATTTAACACAAGTATATGTCATTTTTTTCTGGATATGGCCACTGAACTTGGACATATAATTAATATAGACTTTGGACCCATTACAATATCGCCATTGATGGCTATAACTGTTTTTTTAATCCTTTCTATTGCTCTCTTCAATTCACCAACATCTTTTTCTTTGAGTTCTTCGGTTTCAGCAAGGATTATTTTCCCTTCTCTGACTTCTTTTTGTATTTTCTCAGCGTCACGATAATCAGAGAGTTTTTCTATTTTGATTTCTATTTTACCTTCTTGGGTTTTTGGATTTTCTATTATTTTATTGAAATCCATATAATCTCCGTCATCTTCATCAATGTCTCTTAAACCACGTCCAAATATCTTTTCGAATACCATAATAAATAAAAAATTATATAAAGGATAAAAGAGAGTTAAAATAGAGCCCAACCACCCCCATATTTGTTAATTATCTTTGTTTTTTAATGGATTGATTGAGAATTTCAGCGCGCTTGGGAAATAGTTGCGTTTCAATTTGGATTTTATTTATAAATCTGAGAGCCCATACCAAGTTCGCATTAGAATAATCATAGATTTGGAGTAATTAAGTGGGCTGGGAGAAGTTATTTTATTTAACTGTCGGCAGGATATTTCATTTTAGATGCTAATTGTCGGTTTGATATTATTCCGCGAAAAAACCCTTAATTTGGCAATTAAAAAACACTAAACTTCTCTGTGAATTAAAAACAAAGGTTTAATTTAAAAATATTGGTTTAAATTCCTGAAAATTAAATAATTTTACTTCAGAAACAATTAGATGGATTAATTTTAAGTTATTCCACCCATAATTAAATATTTTCAACCACCCTATTTTGCGTGAAACTGTTCCTTAGTGACCATATATACTTTTATTTACAAGTATTTTTATAGTGACACACCGAATCCGGGAACCAACCTTCTTAAGGTTTGGGGAGATTCTCTATGTATAAAAAAGGTGAAAATAAAATGAAAAAAATATTGAGCAAAATAGGAGCAGGGTTCATAGGAGCCGTTATGACAGGAGCTACATTGTTAGCACCAGCCATGGCAGCAGACTTAAATGATTATCCAGCGCCTTTCGTAACAGACGGCACAACAGACATGTTAATGGTTGTTGGTGCAGCAGCAAGTCCTGCAGATGTTGTAGGAGCAATAAACGTGGCTGTTAGATTAGGTGCAGAACCAGGAGAAGAAGTAGCTGTAAGCGGAGATTCTATAACTGTTATTGGTGGTGAAGACAAAGAAATTGCTTTAAACACAGCACTAAATGATACTACAGCTTGGAGCAATCCTTTAGATGATGGTGACTTAGCCGGTTTTTTAGATACTCAAGTAGAGGTGAATGATACTGACTATGATGTAAAAGAAGAATTAAGTTTCACATCTGATGCAATAATTGTTTCTAGTTTCCAAGATGAGGATTATGGAAGCGCTATTGTATTGGAAACTTCTGACGAAGGCGCAGTGATTTACAAATACGTTTTTGATGATCCAATACCTCATGCTGAAATAACATCCGAAGAACCTTTGGAAATAACTTTCATGGGAACTGATTTAGAAATAACTTCTATTGATGAAAATGATATTACTTTGTCAATGGCAACTGAATATTATTTAGTCAATGGCGAAAGCGTGACTGTAAGCGGAAAAACTGTTGTTTTGGATGGTGTTGGTGAATCTTCAGTAAGAGTAAAAGTGGATGGTGTTACAGGTACTGTAGGTGAAACTAAGACAGAAACAATAAATGGTATCAAAGTTGAATTAGAAGATGGAGCAATATTCTATGTTGATGATTCTTCACAGAGATCAGCAACTTTAAACATTGGAGAAGAAACAACAAAATCTTACGATGAAGGTGACGGAATAGTTCCTTTAGGAGAACCAGAAGATGGTGATGACGCAAAATGGGTTTGGGAAATGAGTGCAAACGCAACCCATTTAGAATATTTGGCAGCAGAATACAATGTTCAGGCAGACGATGCTGACGAAGAGGTTATCCTTTTAGGAGAGAGTTTGGTTTCACCAAACAATTATTTCTCAGTGGAATTTGCGAGCGCAACAACCGAAAGTTATGCAGACTATTCAATTTCATTTGATGAAGTTGAATTTACTGCTGATGATGGTGCAACCGAAGTAGATAATCTTGATTCAGTTGTTTTCAAATCAAGTTTAGAAGAAGGATTCACAGTGAATGGAGTAGATGCAACAGAAGTATACATGGGTTGGAATAACACTCTAGGGGTTAATACAACCATAACCACCTATTATAAGGACAAAGATGGTGATTATTTCAGTGGAACTGATGTGATTTTAAACACTAGTTCAACACGAGATACTTTAGTAAATATCCTTAATGAGGATACTGTAATAAGTGTTGAGGTGACTGCTATTACTAATGCAACTGAATTTCATGTAAATGATTTGGTGTTGGTAAATGATGATAGTCCAAATGAAGCGATTAAGTTAACCATGGGATACGCAAGTGATAAACCAACTCATTTAGGTACCGCAGCAGAAGATGCAGCAGCAGATGACTTGTATTATGGCGCCACCACTCTTGGTGGAAAAGACTTGGATTTCAGAACAGTATATGGTGTTATAGTAAAAGATCCGGAAAACAATGCTGACCAAGACGAAGTTGAATTAAGTATTCCTGAAGAACAGGTAAAAGTGAATGTAATAATCAAAGGTCCTGGAACTACAACTTCAACAACAACTGGTGCAACAGTTAAAAGTGTTATTCCTATAAAAGACAACATTGCAAGACTTGACACAGACGCAGAAGTCGAATCCGCAAAGGGCAACAAAAACATGATTATAATTGGTGGTCCTGCCGTTAACAGGTTGACAGCAGCCGTACTTGGCTTAAGTTATCCAACTTACGGAGTAGATTCAACAGTGCCTGAAAACGCAGCAATGATTAAAACCGTGGAAAATGCTTTTGGTGGTGGTAAAGTAGCATACGTAGTCGCAGGTTGGGAAGCCGCAAACACAGGCGCAGCTTGTAGCGTATTGCAACAGTACGACGACTATTCAGCACTAACTGGAACTGGCGTAAAAGTATCTGGAACTGCAACTCCTTACGAAGTAACTGCTCTCGAGTAAATTACCAAGTAAGGTACATCTAATCCGAAAAAAGATTTTTTAATCTTTTTTATTTTTTTTAATTTTCTACAAATTTTATATTTTTAATTATACCTATTTTTAAGACTATTTTGAGAAATATTATTATTGATGTAAACAATTCAAACAAAATAGTTCCAGAATAATCTTTAAATTTTCAATCTTAACAAAATAAGGGATTTTAGGAAACTTAGACTAGTGGCAATAACATTTATATTTGAATTTCTGGTTTCTTCCCATTGCACGCCGAATTCTTTAATTTTCAATCCTTGCACCTTGGCTCTGATTATTAATTCAGTATCCCAGAAGAAACCTTTATTTTCAATTTTCTCAAAAAGAGGTCTTATTTTTTTGCGATTAAATCCTTTAAATCCGCATTGATAGTCTTTTATTTTCAATCCAAACAAACTCCGAATCATGCAGGAATAAATTGATGAAATTAATATTCTAATAAAATTTCTTTTCACTTTACTATCTTTGTCAAATCTCGATCCAATTGCGATATCATAATCCTGTTTTAGATAATCAATTGTTTTTGATAGATATTTCAGATTAACCGACAAATCCGCATCCATGAATATAATAAAATTTGATTTTGATTTTTTTATTGCTTCTTCAATACTCTTGCCTTTTTTAGTTCGATTATCATTTTCAATTATTTCCAGATTTGAATATCTTTTTTTTAGCGTTTTGGATATTTTTAGAGTATTATCTTCACTTAATCCATCAGAGATAATTATTTCGGTTTTTATTTTGTTTTTTTCAAGAAAGTTTTCTAATTTTATAATTGATTTTTCAATAATTTTTTCTTCATTGTATGTGGGGATTATTAGAGTAAACTTCATAATAGATACTTTTGATTGTTTTAGATATAATTTTCTACAGTTTTTTATGAAGCTAATACAAACCAAAAAAGAATTTTATTTATTGGGCTCTTTAATGATTTTTTTGTTAATACTTTTTTTATCATTTAACAATCTAAACCCTGTTCTTCTGTGGGATGAATGTGCTTATCTGGGAAATGCAAGAGCTCATCTTGGGGGGAGTAATTTTACTGAGGATTTTAGATATCCTCTTTTAGAATATATAATTGCTTTTGTTTGGTATTTTACCGGCGAAAGTATTTTTGCGGCGAGGTTTGTTGTGATTTTAATGAGTTTGTTGACGGTGTTTGTTTTT
>JAUVLW010000027.1 GCA_030600555.1 Candidatus Aenigmatarchaeota archaeon | reverse complement strand
AACTGCCTCAAAAAGTTTCATATTAAATATAAAAGGACTGGAATCAGAAACAAAAGAAATGGCTACTGAAGAAATAAATAACGATGCAACCAGCAATATTGGTTTCGATATAACTGGATATGTTACAACACAATCCAGCCTGATAACGCAAAATATTGAATTTATAATATTCCTCGTATTGTTGGGTGTATTAGCTAGAGTTATAATAGTGAAAAAGAAAACTTCTTACGGCAAACTGAATAACTCATCAATAGAGGTTATCAAAAAAGTCAAAGAAGAAATTATGAAATAAGTGGTCAAATTTCAGAAATAATTTCATTTTGGTTTATCATTTGTCTTGATTAGCCCTTTCTTTTCCATTAACAAATAAGGATATCCTCTTTTATCTGTTTTGGAAATATCAATTCCAAGATTTTTTGCAAACTCAAAAAGATTTTCTCTTGCCACGTTCACATTTCCAAAATCCTTTATTGTCTCTATCTCTATGAAATACCCTAATTCCTTAACTTAGTCCAAGGATATTTCAAATTTGTCCTCATAAATATAAACTTCTCTTTCTTTTTCAACAGTAACCAATCTTTTAATATCAATTGCTAAAAACATCTTCTCCAGTTTATCCGGGTTTTTGATTTCTGTTTCAAACTCATCGCAATGGGTGGCTATTTCAACATTTTCAGGATGCCAGTGCTTATAATTTAAAATTATTTTATCTCCTCTTTTTCTGATACTTAACCATTCAAAAGGAAATTTAGGCTCCACAAAATTTCTATGAACGGGCATGAAATAATCGTCTGTTTGCTGCGTCTTTTTCACAAATTTTGCAAGTTCCTTTATTTTTTCTTTTATTCTGAAAAAAATTAGTTTCATCAAGAGGTATTTTAATTTCGATTTCTGTATCATTGTGAGCCATAATAAATTATTTAATAGAAAAATATTAGAATTAGATATTAAGGTGTTAATCTCTCAACATCTCTTGGGAATAAAACCGCTTCCCTTACATTTGGCAGGTTTAAAAACTGCATTATAAATCGCTCAATGCCAAGACCAAAACCCCCGTGAGGAGGCATTCCATACCTGAATGATTCGACATAAAAGTTTATTGACTCGAGAGAGATGCCTTTCTCCTTTGCCTGCTCTTCAAGAACTTTTATCCTATGTTCTCTCTGCCCTCCGGTGATAAGTTCAACACCCCTGAAAACCAAATCAAATGAATCTGTGGTCTCTTTATTGTCCTTGTTTTTCATTGTATAAAAAGGTCTTTTATCAAAAGGGTACTGGGTTATAAAGACAAAATCAGAATCATATTTTTCCTTAATTTTATTCCCGACCATTTTTTCTTCCTCAGGAGATAAATCATTCCCGGGTTCTTTGCCCAGCAATTCAAAAGCTTCCTTTAATGTAATTCTTGGGAAGGGTTTTTTATATTTTGGGAAATCAACTTTGAAAGGTTCAATTATTTTCTCGCAGTTTTTCTTTATGTTGTCAAGGATGCTGCAAAGCATATCCTCAATCAAACCCATCACATCTTCATAATTTTCAATAAATGAAATTTCGGAATCAACTCCCCAGTATTCTGACAAGTGTCTTGTTGTGTGGCTTTTCTCAGCCCTGTATACAGGTCCAATCTCAAAAACTTTTTCAAATCCTGAAGCCTGCATCAACTGTTTATAAAATTGCGGGCTCTGTGTTAAATAACCTTCTTTGTTATAATATAAAATTGGGAATAACTCGCTTCCGCCTTCAGCTCCCTGAGCAACAATCTTTGGAGTGTGGACTTCAACAAAATTTCTTCCTGTAAAAAATTCTCTTGTGTAATTAACAACCGCAGATTTTAATTCAAATATTTTTTTATTCTTTGGATTTCTTAAATCCAAAAATCTGTAATCCAGTCTCTTGCTAATATCTGTTTCGATTTTTCCGGAAAATTCTATTGGCAATGGCTCAGCCCCGTTTACTAATCTAAATTCCTTTATTTTAACCTCAACTCCATTTGAGGCTTTTTCATTTTTAATTGGAATTCCTATTACCTCAATAACATCTTCCCTCTTAAGTTCCTTTATTTTACCAAAATATTCATTATCTTTCTTTGCCAATAACTGCACTTCTCCGGTGCAATCTCTCAAAACAACAAATACAATATTTCCTAAGTCTCTTACTGCGCTTGCCCAGCCTCTTAACAGTATTTCCTTATTTTCCTTGTTTTTCGCCTCTGAAGCGTATATTCGTTCCCCAGACAAACTATTTTCACCCATAATTCTATTTAAAAAATAAATTATGGAAAGACCCTCTAAAATTGAATATTATCTTAATATTGCAAAAGAAGTCGCCAGCAGGTCAACATGCCTGTGTTTTCACTGCGGGGCTATAATTGTGAAAGATGACCAAATTATCTCAACCGGGTATAATGGAGCTCCCCGTAAAACCCTTGATTGCATTGAAAGAGGGGAATGCCTGAGAAGAAAACTAGGTATTCCTTCAGGACAAAGATATGAACTTTGCAGAAGCGTGCATGCGGAACAAAATGCAATAATTAATGCGGCAAGAGCAGGGGTTGGTCTACTTAGAGGGGATATGTATCTTTATGGCTATAAAGTCCATGGAAATAAAAAAGAAGCAACTGATATTTTCCCGTGCTTCATCTGCAAGAAAATGATTCTTAATGCAGGACTTGATAAAGTAATCTGCGTAACAAAAGACGGCAAGCACAAAGTATTTGAAATTGAAAAATGGATTCAGGAATGGAAAGAAAAAGATATGATAGATGACAAAGAAATTTACAAAACAAAATATTAAAATGATAATTGGATTAACAGGGAAAAACGGGAGCGGAAAAACAATGGTTGTTGACTACCTAAAATCAAAGGGGTTTGAAACTTTTTCGCTGTCTGATATTTTAAGAGAAGAAATCAGGAAAAAAGGTCTTGTTGAAGAAAGAGAAAATTTGATTAAAACTGGGAATGAACTCAGGGAAAAATATGGTCCGGGAATTCTTGCAAAACTTGCGTTGGATAAAGTTAAAGGTAAGAATAAAATCGCAATTGACAGCATAAGAAATCCTTATGAAATTGAAGAGTTAAGAAAAAACAAGGATTTTATGTTGATTGGAATCGATGCCCCGGTTGAACTCAGATATAAAAGAGTTGTGGAAAGGAAAAGGGTTGGAGAAAATATAAGTCTTGAGCAATTTATTGAAATTGAGAAAAAAGAAAATTCAGAGGATGAGAAAAAACAGCAACTAAATAAATGTCTTGAATTTGTTGATGAGATGATCGAGAATGTTGGGGGGATTGGAGAATTGCATCAAAAGATTAATTTTATTTTAAAAAAATAACCTTTATATATTGACTAAATTATTAATTTATTATATGAACAAAAAAAATTTAACAATTATAATAACATTTCTTATGATTGCTACAGTAACCGCTGCTGCAGCAGTATTGTTTCTTTTTCCATATCAACCTGACCAACCCCCACAAGCAGAGGATACTGGCTCCACACAGCAAGGAATTCAAAAAGTAATAAATGCCAATAATCAATTTGCTTTTGAAATCTATTCAGAATTAAATAAAGCTGAAGATAATAATATTTTCTATTCTCCTTACAGCATTTCTGCTGCTTTAGCAATGACTTATGAAGGTGCAAAAGGACAAACCGCAAATGAAATGAAATCTGTTTTTCATTTTCCAGAAAATAATATCTTAAGACCAAATTTTGCTGCGATTTACAATAAAATCAATAAAAAGAATAAACCTTACAAATTAAACACCGGAAATGCCTTATGGGCTCAATATGATTACCCTTTTCTTGATGAATATATGAGTCTAATTGAAAAGTTTTATGGTGGAAAAGCAGCCAATGTGGATTTTGTTAAGGAAACTGAGAAATCAAGACAAACAATCAACACTTTTATTGAAGAACAAACAAACAACAAAATTAGGGATTTAATTCCAGAAGGCGTCCTTAATGAAATGACAAGACTTGTTTTAACTAATGCAATTTATTTTAAAGGAACCTGGAAATGGGAATTTGATAAATCTGATACCAGCAATCAAGATTTCAAAATAACCCCTACCAATGTTGTAAAAACTCCAATGATGTATATGAATCCTGACAAAGCTACATTCAATTATGCAGATACAGAAGAACTGCAAATTTTAGAGTTGCCTTATAAAGGCGAAGATGTTTCCATGCTAATCTTATTGCCATCGGAAAACCTTGAAAGTATAGAACCCTTCATGACTTCCCAAAAATTAGATGAATATAAAAATCAGATGAAAGAAACAAAATTGGATGCAATTCATCTTCCAAAATTTGAATTTGATTCAAAATATTTTATGAAAGATACTTTACGTGCTATGGGAATGCCAACTGCCTTTTCTTTTGATGCAGATTTTTCTGGAATGGATGGAACGCTAAATCTTTATATTGATAAAATAATTCACCAATCCTATGTAAAAGTTGATGAAGAAGGCACAGAAGCAGCAGCTGCAACAGCCGTTGTAATGGCAGAAAAAGGTATTGCAATGCCAAGAGATATCTTTAAAGCAGATCGCCCATTCATCTTTATAATTCAGGAAAAAGAAACAGGAAACATTTTATTTATGGGTAGAATTATTGACCCAACTAAATAATAAATTTATATAGACTCTAACTGTTCTGAAACCTTACAGATTTCTTCACCTAAATCATTTTCGGGTACTTTGTTAAATTCCTAGATTAAACCCCAGATTCAACTCAATCAACTTTTTTAGTTCCTCTATTGAATCAACATAACCCATATCTTTTCTAAATAATGCGGCGCTGTGGAAACCTTTAAAAAACAACTGAGCCTGCATCCTCAGATAAAAAATATTTTCAATTTCATAATGTTTTGCGTATTCCAAATATCGGTAAAAAGTTTCTTTGATTTCTTCGTAAGTTTTTTTCTTCTCTGTTTTTTCAAAAATAAACGGGTTTCCCATTGCGGCGGTTCCAATCATCACCCCATCGCAACCAGTTTCTTTCATCATTGATTTTGCATCGCTTATGTTTTTTATTCCTCCATTGCCAATCACAGGTATAGATAAATATTCTTTAACTTCTTTTATTACATTCCAATCTGCGACTCCTGAACCTCCCTGCATTGCAGTTCTTGGGTGCAGTATCAGGGCATCGGCTCCATTTTCTTCAATAATTTTAGCAATTTTAATAGTATCTTCGATGCTGCTTACTTCAACTCCAGACCTGATTTTAACTGTAAGCGGCACACCTATTGCTTTTTTCACTGAATTCACAATTTCCCCAATTCTCTTTGGTCTTTTCAAAAGAGCTGAACCCGCTCCCTGTTTAATTACATTCTTGTCCGGACAGCCCATATTAATATCAATAACATCTGCCTGATCCTGAACCAGTTTCGCGGCTTTAGCGAGAGTCTCCGGGTTTGAACCAAACATCTGGATTCCCACAGGCCTTTCTTCATCGCAGGTTTGAGCAAGTTTTTTGGTTGCCTTATTGCCTCTCACCAAAGCATTTGCATTCACCATGCCCGTATATACCAGTGAAGCTCCATGCTCAACGCAGATTCTCCTGAAAGCAATATCATTGATTCCCGCAAGAGGGGCGAGGAGCAAACCCTCTTTTAATTGGATATTGCCTATTTTTAAGTTTGCCATACCTGTGTGTTATTTTAATTAACTAAAAGAGTAAACTGCGATGAAATTTACTATATTATTTCCAGGAGCGGGATAATTCATACTGAAGAAAGAAATTTTAAAATAAACAAAGAAAATGCTTTTTATTTTAAACAAAATAATCTCTCAAACCCCAAGAATCAATTTACATAACTCGCAGTATTCCCTATCAAGTTCATTTTCCATCAAACTTTTTGAAAGCAATATTCCCGCAAGTTCATCTAGTCTTTTTCTTACTTCGGGTTTCTCCTTAAGTTCCTTCACTTTCTTCCCCCTAACCTGTTTCTTATACAACGCCACAGCGGTCTGGGATAAATATAATCTGTCAGCGGCTTCCTGCTGGGTAAGACCTGAATTAATTAAATAGTTTGACAGCACCGCTCTTATTGAAGGCAAATGTTCCCTCACAAATATCTCACACTTCATAATATCTCCTGTTAAATATTATGCACTATAGCGAATATGTCCGATTCACTGAAATGGGAATCTTCTTCAGTTTCATTGCGTTTATGATTAAACCAATCCTGTCCCCTTATATCAAAGGTCTTGGTTTTGATGAATTGCAGGTTTGTATGATTTTCTCTGTATTTACATTAACCATTATCTTATTCTCCCCAATAATCGGCAAGATATCAGATAATGTTGGAAGAAGAACAATGATTTTGTTTGGGGTTGTTATGAACATCCTTGCCATGATGTTCTATATTATAGACGGGTCATGGATGTTTTTAGTTGCCGCAAGAATATTCAACGCAATTGGTTATATTACTGTTGCTCTGATAATACTCAGTAAAATTGAAGACTCTGTTGACGGAAAAACAAGAGGTAAATACACGGGATGGACTTTAAGTCTTGAAAATATAGCCAAAATAGCAAGTCCTATTGTGGGCGGCGTTCTTGCGGATATGTTTTTCATAAAAGCTCCGTTCTATATGTCAATATTTTTACTCCTTATCCTCATGGTTTACTTAATCAGACAAAAACCTAAAAGAAAAGCAAAAATAAAAAGAAGTGATTTTAATGTTATTGGAGAACTGAAAGAATTTCTCTCAGAAAAAAAACTAAGAGGTCTCGCTCTGCTTGGAATGACAACCCATGCATCCATACCAGCAATCTATTTATTCCTCCCTTTGTTGATTGTGGAAAAATTTGGTTTAAGTTTTACTTATGTGGGGGTTGCTTATTTCTTTCTTGGTTTCTTCAACCTGTTTCAGTTTTATTTCGGGGAAATTTCTGATAAATTTGGAAGGTCTAAAATGCTTATATTGGGAACATCCATTTATGGATTCGGACTAATCCTGCTATCAGTTTCACAATCATATCCAATGCTATTATTGGTCTTAATTTTGCAGGGGCTTGGCGGCAGTATGTGGAATATATCTGCATATTGCATTATGTCAGAAGCTGGTGAAAAATTAAAAAAAGAAGCGCAGACCCTAATGTCCTATGAATCTTTGGCAAGAACCGGAGCTTTCTTTAGTTTTATTATAAGCGGTTTTGTGGTAACTATTTTCAACACAGAATCTTTATTTGTGCTTAATGGAATATTAATTTTAGCCGTCAGCTTGTACGCAGTAAAATATATTGTTGATTGAGATTTTTATTTTCCTAGTTTTATAAATTCTTCATGCATCCTCATGTGACCTTTCTGGATTCCTTCGCTTCCCAAAGCGGATAAAGCCCCTAGATTATTTGCCAATCCAACAGAAGCGACTACAACACCGAGTTCCTTTGCATTCTTTACTCTCAGAATTTTCATGGCAAGTCTTGCTTTTTTTGAATTTGTGGCTCCCCCAATGCTTGCGATTGCCATAGGAATCTCAATTTTCCCCACCAAAAAACCATTCTCCACACTTAATTCAGTTATTGAAGTATATTTAGTTCTGGCAGCATAACTATGAACCCCGGCTTCAATTGCCCTCCAATCATTTCCTGTCGCCAAAACTACTGCACCAATCCCATTCATACACCCTTTGTTATGCGTTGATGCCCTATAGATATCGGTTTTTGCAAGAGCATAAGCATCTAAAATACCATTCGCAACTTTCTCTCCCGAATAATTGCCTATTGCAAGATTCTCTACTTTTATTTTCGCGGTAACAGATACAATTCTTTTATCAGCAAAATTTGAGATTATTCTTAAACAATATCTGCCCCCGGTTATATCAGTCACAATTGGGGTTATTGCTTCAAGCATTGTATTTATAACATTTGCTCCCATTGCATCCAGAGTATCAACAATTAAATGCAAAACTAAATTTTTTCCTCTTTCTGTTTCAATTTCCCTAAGTTCAATATCTCTTGCTCCTCCTCCAAGTTCAAAAATTATCTTATTGCTTTCGTTTGCAATTTTCAGAATCTCCTCTTTTTTTTCAAGAAGTTTTTCTTTTACTTCTTCAATGCACTCGTCCTCCGAACGGTGCATTGTTCCTTCAGAACAAATGTTTTTAACGTCCAATAACTGCAATTGTCCAATCATTTTTGAATCAAGATATTCTCCTTTAAAACCTCCTTCCGCTCTCACAAGTTTTGCTATTCTTGATGCTGCGGCAACAACCGAAGGTTCTTCCAATTCCATTGGGACAAAATAATCTTTTCCGTTCACAAGAAAATTTGTCGCAATTTTGAAAGGTCCTATATTATTCTCAAGTTCAAGGAAATCTGGGAGTTCTCTGTATTTTTTTAATAAATTTAAATCATCTTCATTCAAGTCTGAAAATTCACTTAAAATATTTATTTTTTCTTCGAGAGATAATTTAGCAAATCCCTGAACTGCTGAAGTAAGCGCCATTATATTAATTGGAAAATATTTTATAAACTTCTATTTTGTAAAAAGTTCTATAAGAATGATAAA
>JAUVLW010000011.1 GCA_030600555.1 Candidatus Aenigmatarchaeota archaeon | reverse complement strand
TCCAAATCAATTATACTCCCCACTATTGAGATTCTTGAATCAAGATTTGGGTTTATATCGGATATTTTCCTCTTGACTGCTGGTTCTGTCTTGAATTCTATTGCCATAATAAGTTATAATAATTTAAACAAACAGAGAGAAAATAATCAGGATAAATTAAACAATTTATATTGTCTTCTTAAATATTTTTATAAAATCAATTAAATATAATAGCGGGAGGTGGAATTCCTTTAGCACCCACAGAACTTTTGGGGTGCAGACCTTTTTCAACAATCACATCGAAAAGGGTTGCTTTGAACCACCGACCTTCGGGTTATGGGCCCGACGAGCACTCCTGGCTGCTCCATCCCGCTATAATCTAATTTGTTTTAAATCTTAATTTAATATGGGGTTTCTATTAGGTATTGATGAAGCTGGGAAAGGTCCTGTCATAGGTCCTTTGATTATTGCAGGAGTAATTATTTCTGAAGAAAACTCGGGAAAATTAAGAGAACTTGGAGTCAAGGATTCAAAGGAACTATCTCCCAGAAAACGGGAAGAACTTTTCAGCAAAATTAAAGAACTATCCGAAGATTTTATTATTCTTGAGACTTCTTCTAAACAACTCAACGATGAAATGGAGCTGGAAAATCTTAACACAATTGAAATAAAAAAAATGGCGCAGATAATTGATTCTTTTGAATCTAAAAATCCCGAAGTATTCATTGATGCGATTGAAGCAAACACATTAAAATTCAAAGATAAAATTATATCTCATCTGAAAAACAAAGAACTCAAAATTGTTGCTGAAAATCGGGCAGACCAAAAATATCCTGTAGTATCCGCGGCATCAATCCTCGCAAAAGTTACAAGAGATTCGAAGATAAAAAAAATGCACGAAAAATATGGATTCTTTGGTTCGGGTTATCCCGCGGATGGAAGAACAATTAAATTTCTTGAAGAACTTGATGAAAAAAGTTACAACGAAATTGTTAGGTTGAAATGGTCAACTTCAAAAAGGATTCTTGAAAAGAAAAAACAGAAAGGGTTGGGGGAGTTTTAATAAATAATTTTATAATTCATTACATAAAGATTTACTTGAAAATAGATGATATTAAATAAATTTTAAAAAAAGAAAATAAAAAAATAAATTATTATTCCAGATTCATTCTGTTTCTGAACTGATTTCTGTGCATTCCTTCTTTATTGCCCTCCATATTATTTCTGGAACGCTCTTCATTTCTGAAATGTTTTCCCTCGCCTTGTCCGAGTCCTTTTCCTTCAATTCCCAGTTCTTCTTTTAAGGTTTTCATGGTTTCAAAATCCCCGTTTTCTTTGGCTTCGTGAAGTTCAACAAAAGTGTTGAAGTTTTCTTCTGTTATCATTTCGCCCATTTTTGGAGTTCTTTCACCGCTATTTACCGCTTCCACCCAGGCGTCATAATCTCCTGAGTTCAAAGCTTCTCTTACGGGATAGGTTCTCTCTTCGCAGTCAAATGCATACACCATTCCTGTTGCCGCAATCAGCCCGATTACCATCAAAGCCATTGCGCCAAACATTGTTTTCTTTCTCATTTTTTTACCTAACAGTTTCAACCAATTATTAACAGATATATTGAAACTGTATAATACATCTACGCTGGAACAGCCAATATAACCCTGCCGGAAAACTTAGGAACAACGAGGAACAATCAGTTTTTGTTGATGAAAATTATATTTGTCATGCCTTTCCTTTCTTTACTCACAATACCTTTTTTTATAAGCGTATCTATATTCCGTGATAAAGACGCTTTAGGCAGTCCAATTTCTCTCTGCAATTCTGCCTGAGTAACAGGTTTCTTCTTTTTTTCCAGATAATTCATTATTAATTTTTGCCTGTCGGTCAAAGCCTCTGGATTATATTTTGGTCTTTCAAATTCCTCTGGTTTTTTTCTATGTTTTAGCAAATAAAATCCACCCAAAATTAAGAGAGCAATTAAAAGCAATATCAAAATTATCTGAACCATCAAAAGTTCACTTAACATCCCTCTGGGATTGCTATTTGCTGAAAGATTTTTATTCCGATCTAACTGCTCATGCTCATCATCAAAACTATATTGCGCAATTATGTATATGGGTCCATTCTCGCCTGCTCCGATAAGATGCAATCTTCTCTCCTGAGTTTCCATTCGGAAATCACCTGATATTTCTATTGGAGTGATAATCGTATTTATGGGGAAACTGATATCATAAGCATATCCTGAAAAATTATCTTCGATAGTTATATTCAAAATATAATAAGCGCCATCAATAGAAATATACTCCTGTGTTTTCCCTGCAATCAATTTCGGATGATTAGTTATTCCTAAAATTTCAATCCAATCAGAAGTATTAACATTGATTTTAACATCTGCATGAAATTCCTCAGCAGATATTAGAGATAAAAATAAAAGTGTCAAAAAAATAAATCCTAAAAAATGAAATTTCCTCATAATTAATAATTAAATTTACTCATATCTTAAAGCATCAACAGGTTTTAATTTTGAGCCTTGATAAGCCGGAACAAAACCAGCAAGTATTCCAATACCCACGGAAACTGAAAGAGCTATAATTATTGAATCTATTGAAACGAATGTTCCGCTTCTTAATATCATCGTTTCGCCCATTAGCGCAGGCAATACTCCGGAGAGAATTACCCCAAAAATAATTCCTATAATTCCTCCAACAAGACCTATAAGCGCAGCATTGAACAAAAAAATCAACATAATATCTTTATTCCTTGCTCCTATTGCCTTCATAATTCCAATCTGCTTTGTCTTTTCAAGAACTGAAGTGAACATAGTATTTGCCACGCCAACAGCGCCAACAATTAATGAAACAGCTGCAATAGCCAATAAAAAAGCATTCATTGAGGCCAGCATCTCTGATCTTGTTTGTTGCAGGTCAGCGCTTGAACTTATTGAAAAGTCTTTAGTTTTCTCAGTCACATGCCTCACCAACATTAATTTTGCTTCAATTTTTACTAAAGTTTCATTCAATATTTCTTCGTCCTTAATTTTTATAATAATTGAATCATAAACCCCATTCTCTTTATCATCCAGCATCTGGTAAGCCATCTGTATTGGCATATAAAGATTTGTGCTGGAATCATCAAGTACCCCAACAACCCTAAAAACATTTTCTTCAATAGTAATCATTTGGTTGATACCTATAGGTTTATCAAAATAAGACTCCGCCAGTCTTCCCCCAATCACAACAACATTCTGGTCTGCTGAGTCAAGCATCCTGCCTTCCTTAATTTTAGAGAGAGTTATCCTGGCCCATACTTTTTGGTCAACACCAGTCAATCTGATAGAACCGGATTTCCCTAGATAATTAACATCAACATTGCCGCTAATTTGAGTATCAACTGCTTCTATATTGGGAATTGCTCTGAGAACCTGAACATCGGTTCTTTCCAGAAGAGGTTCCTCATCAGTAGCAACATCAGAACTGGTTCTACTTGAAAATCTCCCTCCTCCAAACATACTTGTGCTACTTGAAGAACCGGCAGTGAGAGTCAAGATATCTCCGCCCAAACCTCCGAGTTGATCAGTCATCGATTGCTGCATGCCGGCTCCTATAGACATTATGGCTATAACCGATGCAACGCCAATAACAATTCCTAGGATAGTCAGCCAGCTTCTAATCTTGCTATGCACAACCATCCCAAAAGCGTGCTTCAGGCATTTGATTAATCTCATCTTGATTTACTTTTTTTCTTCAAAACAGACCTCCTTAGAAAAAGATCTCTGAATCTAAAATTTGGATCAAAAAGTTTTTCTTTTTTGTATTTCCTGTAGAGCAAACCAAAAATTATTAAACACACCAGCGCTGCAAGATAAACTCCATATTCAGTATAAAGAGTCTCTGGTTTTATTCTTGTAGATCTAGTTCCCATCCCAGTATTTACAGTATCACCTACCAAATATTGTGTGTTCATCGAAACTTTTTTTTCTATAATTTCACGTTCACCCATGGTATTGGTATAGGCTATCTGAATCATCAAAGAATTTTGCGGGTTTCCTGCCTGCGGTAAGGGTTCCAAACTAAAACTTGCAATAGTATAATCCCCTTTATTTAGATTTCCAATTATCATGGAATTAGAACCAGAAACCTTCCATCCTTCCTGTTTAGGGATGATTACTGAAACAGAGAATGAAGGATTACTGCCAATATTTGCAATAGTAAATGAAGTAATTCCACTTGAACTTTCTGAAAATGCAATATCAAAATCAGTTCCGCCTCCAACATAAAGTCCTGCCTTTGTGGTAACTGTGTTTGATGTCCCGGTTATAGAATCTTCATAAACCAAACTTAATGAAAGTTTATAAAGTCCAGCTTCAGCATTTGAATCAGCAATAACTCCATACAAAAGTTCAACAGATTCTCCCACACCAAGGTCTTTGATATATTTTGTATTGTCTGACCCAACAGGCAATATTGTATCACTTTCACATTCCCATGAAAATGTTAAATCCTTTAATGGAGCTGACCCAACATTATTTATTGTAAATGTTAGATTTGTTTGTTTTCCTGGAATAATTTCAACCTTATCTATATAAATTATTTCAGCATTTTCTTTGTTTGAAATGTCTATATTTAGAATTCTTTGAGTGCGTAGATTTTCTTTTTCTCCGGCTTCATATTCCCATAATTTTAGTTCATAAGTTCCTGCAATAGCCTCTTTATCAATTCTTATTTTATACTTTATAATCTTTGCATCATTATCAGTCTGATATGCATTTAGAGTGCCTACCACCTGTATTGGATTTTCTCCGGGAACCATTTCAAACGGATATTCCGGGGTTAATTCTAAAATCAAATTTTCTGCGGATTTACCTCCAATATTCTCAACACTTATTCTAAGTTCTACAATATCTCCTGCAATTGCAGGATCCGGGTCTTGATTTATTAAACCTGTGGTTATCAAAGCGCCCTCAGAATCAGCAAGCATAGGAGTCATCAAAAATAAAAACACAAATAGCGCTCCTATGAAATTTTTTCTTAAATAGTTATTATTTATCATTCTAAATTACCTATACCTAAACTTATTAATAATATTCTCATGCTGCCACACCCCTTCTAATTTTTTTATTATTTCCAACCCTTATAATATTCCCATCTTTTAGTTCAATTGATCTATGCGCATATTTTGCTAAATTCAAATCATGCGTAACCATTATAATTGTTTTACCTTCTTCCACCCATAGTTTTTTTAATATACCCATAATCTCTTTTCCGGTAACACTATCCAACGCTCCGGTTATTTCATCAGCAAGAATTATTTCAGGATTTGCAACAAAACATCTTGCAATAGACACTCTTTGTTGCTGTCCGCCTGAAAGTTGAGTTGGTAAATAATTCATTTTATCGCCAAGACCAACCAGCTCAAGCATTTTCTTTGCTCTTTCTTTTGCAAATATATCATTAACTTCCTGTAATTCTAAAGGCAATATAACATTTTCAAACGCAGTCATTGTTTGTATTAAATTATATTGCTGGAATACAAAACCTATTGTTTTTCCTCTTAAAGTTGCAAGGTTTGATTCTGAAAGTTTAGCAATATCCTGTGATTTTAAAAGAATTTTTCCTTTTGTGGGAATATCCAGACATCCAATTAAATTCATCATTGTTGATTTACCGCTGCCGGATGCTCCAATAATCGCAACAAAATCACCTTTGATTATTTCAACATTTATTCCTCTTAAAGCAGGAACTTCAACTTCACCCATCTGATAGGTTTTTGATACGTCCTTAAATGAAATAATAGCTTCCATATCTATTTATGGCTGGAACAAGTAATATAACACTTTGAAAATACGCGGAACAAAACGGAACAACCCTTGTTTTACAATAATCTATGTGAAAAACAAAATTCTCATATTGAATAATAAATTATTTAGATTATGAAATTACACCCTGCAGAATAATTGGTATTTAGATACAAAACAAAATAGGTTATGGATTTTGAGGAATTTTTTAGGCTGGACAGAAAAAAAACATTTTTAGGGATTATATTCTCACTGCTCTTAATATATTCATTTCCTGATAGTCCTTTGATGGAAATTTCCTGGGAAGGTTATAATTGTCAAGTCTTTGGTTCAGAATGCACCAGTTATAAAGGACTTCCTTTTACTTATGAATCAACCACAACATATCCTTCAGACAACCAAAATATCAATAATCAATTAGAACCGCGGTTTATGCCAAATATGTTTTTTGCAGACAGTTTGGTATGGATTGTAATTCTCATAATTTCAGGTTTCTTATTTTCCTGTTTAATGGCTTATTTTGCGGCGGTTTTTTAAATCAATCATTCTCTTCCAACCCCCTATTTTCCACAAAATAAAAACTAAATGAAGGTTTCTTTTTAAAAAAAATGCTTAGTTATGGTTAAATTAACTAAGCTCACTCTTCAAAGTTTTAAATCATTCAAAAATAAGACAAACCTCTTAATCGGAGATGGAGTTACCTGCATTGCGGGAAGCAATGGTTCAGGAAAATCAAACATACTTGATGCTTTTTCATTTGTTCTTGGGAGAAATTCCGCAAAAGCTTTGAGGGCTGACAGAATGGAAGACCTTATTTATAAAAGTGAACGGGGCTCAGCTGAAAATGCAAAGATTATACTTGAACTTGACAACAAAGACCGAACAATTCAACTGGAAGAAGATTTAATTACTGTTGAAAGGAAAGTAAATCAACAAGGACAATCAACTTTCAGATTAAATAACAAAATAGAAACCAGGCAGAGAATACTTGATTTGTTAATTGAAGCAAGAATAGCTCCGGATGGATTAAATATTGTTGCTCAGGGGGATGTTACAAGAGTGCTTGAAATGAATCCAACTGAAAGAAGAGCAATCATAGATGACCTTGCCGGACTTGCGGAATTCGATGACAAAAAGAAAAAAAGCGAAACTGAATTGCAGAAAGTTGATGAAATTTTAAGAGAACAGCACCTGTTACTTCGGGAAAGAGAAAAAATATTCCAAAATATATCTGAAGAAAAAAGAAAAGTTGAAATTTACAATGACCTAAATGAAAAAATAAAAAGAATTAAATTTTCAATCTCAAAAACAAAACTTGATGAAAGTTCTGAGAAAAGCAACATCATCAACGAAAAGGTTAAAGAGTTTAAAGAAAAATTAACAAAAATGGATGAAGAAATCCGTGAAACAGACACAAAAGTGGATGAAGAAGAAAACAAAATAAAGGACCTGACAAAAGATATTTTCAAAGGAAGTGAAGAAGTAAAAATAATTGAGGAACAGGAAAAATTAAAAGGTGAAATAATCAAAACTGAAAATAACATTGATTCAAATAATCGGGAAAAAGAAAGGCTTGAAAAATATATTACTCAGGTTGAAGAAATTGAAAAACCAAAAGCAGTAAAATTCCTGCTTAAAAAAGACGGGATTCTCGGCACAGTAGAACAGGTGATTAACTGCGATTCAAAATACAAGCCCGCAATTGATATTGCTCTGGGTTCAACAAAAGACAACTTAATTGTTAACTCTTTTGACAAAATTGAATTTTATATAAAATATCTTAAAGAAAATAAAATTGGAAGGGCAAGATTTCTCCCTATTGACAAAATCGGAAGACCTGTTATAAATACGCCTTCAGGAAAAGGTGTTATTGATATTGCTCTTAACCTCGTTAAATTCGACGAGAAATTCAGAAAAGTTGTTGAATACGCTTTGGGTTCTACCCTTGTTGTAGACACTCTAGAAAACGCAAAACCATTTTTAAATTCCTATAGAATATCAACCTTGGACGGTTCCATTATTGAAAAAAGTGGAAGTGTTTTTGGGGGTTACAAAGAAAAAGGTTTCAACCTAAGCGAAATGAAAGAAGAAATTAAAACTCTTGGGGAAGAAAATAAAAAATTAAAACAGGACTTTGATGAGCTAAACAAAGAACTTGAAGAAGTAATTCTAAAAAGGCAGGAAGCAAGCAACGAATATGCAGGCATAGGCGAAGACGCCAAAGAAAAAGAATATGCTCTTAAAAAAATCCGGGAACAAAGAAGAAAATTGTATGAAAGAAAATTAAGACTGCAGAGCCAATTATCAGATGAAAACATAAAAATCGCAAGATTGGATGTGGAGATTAAAAATTATCAACAGGATCTTAGTGAACTTGAAATTTTTGATGAAATTGAAGAAGGCACTATCAACGAACTCAAAGACAGGTTGTCAAGTTATTCTCATGAAATCAGCAAACTTGGTTTATTAAACATGAAATCTGTTGAGGAATTTGACAAGTACAGAACCGAATACGAAGACCTTAAGGAAAAAGTTGAAAAGATTATTGAAGAAAAATACTCAATCCTGAAAGTAATTGACGAACTTGAATCCAGAAGAAAAGGAAAATTCATGCAATTGTTTGATGGAGTTAATGAAGAATTCAAAGAGATATATTCAAAGTTTACAGATGGGGAAGGATATTTAATTCTTGAAGAAGCTGAGAATATATATTCAGGATTGCTTATAAAAGCCAGACCTCAAGGGAAAAGATTATTAGGTATTGATTCCCTTTCAGGCGGAGAAAAAACCATGACTGCAATTGCATTCCTGCTTGCAATCCAAAGATGCAAACCAAGTTGTTTTGTTCTTCTTGATGAGATTGATGCTGCCCTTGATAAAGAAAACACGAAAAAGATAATAGAAGTTGTAAAAGAATTCTCAAAAGAACAACAATTTATTATAATCACCCACAACGAAGTTACAATATCCCAAAGCAATCAGGTTTACGGGATTGTTTCTGAAAACGGGGTTTCAAGTATTGTTGGGATAAAGATTAATAGGAAATAAAAATTACAGTTTTATATTATACCCTCTTCAAATTCAATACCTTCTTTTTCTAATTTTAAAAAAATGTCTCTTAAGGTTCCATCATAATATAAATAACCTCTTTCTACTAGGACTTTATCCTGTTCACGAAAACTCTGAATGGCTCCTCTCATAACAGTCCTTGGTTTAAGAACTTTCCCAAAAAATTTTTTGGTAAATAATTCATCTCCCTCAGGAATAATATCTTTATTGGCTAATTGATACCATTCACAAGAATCAGGATCTTTAAAAAAAGTGGAATGTGATTCCCATATAGATCCATAATTCATTATTTTAATGCCAGACGGACATTCTCCTTTAGCCGCATTAAAGGTCTCTATTTCATCCAGATATTCGGGCGTTAACTTAATAAAACAAGGAACCTTAGGGTCTGTTAATAACTCAATCAAATCATATTCGGATTCTTTGGGATTAAAACTAGGATTGTGAATTAAATTATCATAAAGTTTCTGTCCTTGTTTCCTTAATGTCTTTATTTGCGGATAATCTCTGTCCGTATTATCTTTATAATATTCTCCGAGTAATCCCTCAGCAACCCAAAAATTAAATCCTTTTACCGTATCCGGATTTGGGTTGACTATAATCTCATCTCCTTTAAATGCATAAATTCCGGAAATCCACTCTGGATCAAATCTCCCTTCTGGAATACCATATCCTCCAAATTCTGTGTTTGCTTCATCCACTGCTTCTTTACAGGTTGTTCCGGTTCTAAGATAATGAAAATTA
Source organism: Candidatus Aenigmatarchaeota archaeon (assembly GCA_030600555.1). Classification (GTDB taxonomy): domain Archaea; phylum Aenigmatarchaeota; class Aenigmatarchaeia; order QMZS01; family QMZS01; genus QMZS01. The sequence continues at coordinate 21,548 of JAUVLW010000011.1, read as the reverse complement.
TAAGGAATGTTTATATCTTCTTTCGCATTATAAGCGGTTCTGGGAATTTTCACAACAGTAAAAGGTACCTCTTCGCTTAATTTATGAATTCTTGATAGTTCAATATCAAAAGGATCTATAACCATATTATCTAAATAAATTAAATCTTTAAACATATTCACTATTAATAAATCAGTATAATTATAATCTAAAAATATGGGTAGAATAACTATAAATTCAACCCCGATGAATCTCCACAATATCCCCTTCTTTTAATTTGTATTTTAATCCAACCCTCTTGCCGCTGAATTGGGTGTTGTCAAAAATCCTTGCAAAATTAAAATCAGTAAACAAATCCTTATGAATTTCTATAGCAAGTGTTTTTATTGTTGAACCTTTTTTAAGAACAACGGGTTTTTTTTCAATTTTATTGTTTGCTTTTGTGTAAATTCTTATCAAACCAAGTTTTCTCCATATTAAGTTTTTCAGTTCTTCAACTCCTTCCCCGGACTGAACGGAAAATTTCATGTAAGCTTTCTCTTTGTTTAAATCTGATTTTGACAAAACAAAAATTGTTTTTGATAACACCCGTCTTCTTTTTAATAAATCCCCAATCTTTTTCTTTTCCTTCATATTTGTGTAAAGACATAACACAAGATTGCAGGTTGTTAATAAAGACATATGAGCATTCTCAAACAGAGAAGGTATTTCTATTAGCTGGAGTTTTGCCCCGTCAAAATTAAATATCGCCACTTCTGGTTTGGTGGTTGTGTACTTTTTATCATCAATTCTAATATTTTTTCCGGTCAGGTATTTTAATAAAGAACTCTTCCCTGAATTTGTCTCGCCTATTACGCAAAGTTGCGCATCTCCCGCTTTTTCAATTCCTTCCCCTTTAGAAGTTTTTCGTTTCCCGCTCTGTTTTTTTAGTTTTGCCAGCTTCGTCCTCAACTGCGCCTGCACATTTTCAGTTCCTTTGTGTTTTGGGATTTCTCTTATCATTTCCTCTAAAGCGGCTATTTTCTCATCTTTAGTTTCCGCATTCAGATATCTCTCCTCAGCGAGATAATACAAAGGACTTGCATTCGTTGGCATAATTAGGTTATTTGGTAAAATTAATACGCTGGGGACAGGATTTTCGTCAACATCACCACCCATTTTTATTGACCAATCTCCTTGTTTGGAGTATTGGCTTCATTCATTTTCTTTCAGAAAATGATGCACCGTCCTTTTTGGACTAGTGTTTTAAAGGCTGACAGGGTTGCTTCGAACCTGCGCTCCCGTGAAGGAATCGGTGTTCGAGACCGACGCGTTACTACAGAGCCTTTTTTTGATATATTAAAAATGTTTTTCTTTCCAAAAAAGGCCTAACCGCTCCGCCACCCCAGCATAATTAAATAAATCAGATAATTTTATGAGGGATTTTTTCAGATTTGAAGATTTTGACTTTGAAAATAAAATAGTGGCTCTGAGAATTGATTTAAACCTTCCATATAGCCCTAAAACCGGTGATTTGTCAGAAACACCCCGTTTATACAAACATCTGGAAACAATCAGGATTTTGATGGAAAAAGGCGCAAAAACAGTCTTGCTTGCTCATCAGGGAAGAAAAGGGGATGAGGATTTCATCCCGCTGGAAAAACATTCCAAATTGCTTGAAAAGCATCTTGGCAGTAAAGTCAAATTCCTGCCTTTTGGGGAAAATTTTGAGGTGATTAAAGAACTTGAAAAAGGGGAACTTCTGGTTCTGGACAATACCCGATTTTATGATGATGAAAAATTTGACAAAACTATTGAGGAACATTCGGAAAGCGAACTTCCAAAAAAACTTGTTCCTTATATTGACTATTTTATCCTCGATGGTTTTTCTGTTTCGCACAGAGCTCATGCAAGTGTTGTGGGATTTGCAAACCTTAAACCCTGCATCGCGGGTCCTGTTTTTGAAACTGAAATAAAAAACCTTGAAGGATTTTTTGAAAAAATTCAAAATTCAAAATTATGTTTTATACTTGGAGGCGCAAAACCAAAAGAGCCTCTTAAATTAATGGAGCACTGGATTGAAAAAGATGTTTCTATTTTAACAACCGGAATAATCTCTTTATTGTTCCTTATCGCAAAAGGCTATGACCTCGGACACACAAAAAAATTCCTTGAAGAAAAAGGATACCTCAAATATATGGATATAATAAAAAGTCTATCGGAAAACTTCAGCGAAAAAATAAAAATCCCTGTTGATTTGGCAATTGAAGAAAATGAAAACAGAAAAGAGATTTCAGTTGAAGACCTGCCAACAGAAAAACAAATTCTTGATATCGGCGAAAAAACAATTGAAGAATATGAGAAAATAATTTCATCATCTGAAATAATTTGCATGAAAGGAACTTCAGGCAAATATGAAAATAAAAACTTTGAGTTTGGAACAAAAAAACTTTTTGAGTTGCTTGAAAATAATAAAAATAGTTTATTGGGTGGGGGAAATACCACAGACGCTCTTGAAAAATTTAAAATTCCTTTTGATAAATTTGGTTACGTAAGTCTTGGGGGCGGGGCATTTGCTGAGTTTCTTACCGGGAAAAAATTGCCTGGTGTGGAAGCGTTGGAACTAAGTTTCAAGAAATTTAAATAACTGTTTATAATTTTAAGGATTGTATCAGTTAATCAATTATATTTTGGGGTGCAGACCTCATTTATTTTCTTCGAAAATGATGCACCGTTTTCTAAAAGAAAACGAGTGTTTTTAAAGGGTTGCATTAGAGGAAAGTTGCGACTTCTTTCCCCTTCAATTTCTCATTCACGTTTTCAACAACTTCCGCAAAAACATCATCAATTGGTCTTTCCCCATCAACAATTACCACGCTATCGCTGGCAAAAGTTTTATAAACATCCCACACTTTTGTAAGTTTGTCCCTTTTCTCAAACAACTCGATAGCATGCCTCTTGTTCATTCTTTTTACGCAAGTATCCGGAGAAACTTTCAATAAGATTGTCAGGTCCGGTTCCCTGAATTGTTTGTTTATTTCCTTCAGCCATTCCATATCAGTTTCAAGAGAACCATAAGCAATTGAAGATAATTTGTACCTGTCTGAGATAACAATAAAATTCCTTCTTAAAGCGGGGATTATTTCTTTCTCCAGATGATGGGCTCTGTCCGCGGCAAAAAGCAACTGGAGACATTCCATAGAACTTTTCCACTCATGGGTTAACTGACCCCTTATCAAACCACCTATAAGGTTATTTGTAGGCTCTTTTGTGGACATTACAGCCCTTTGCTTCATTTTAAAATATCTTTCAAGAAGTTGCGCCTGAGTTGAACTCCCGCTACCATCCAATCCTTCAAATACAACAAAAAAACCCATAATTTAATGTTTTCTAAAATAATTAAAAGTTTTATGTATATTATGACAGCAGATAGCAGGGGTTATCCCTTGCAGTATCCCGTCCACAGATAAAAACATAGAGTTCAGCGAATACAGCGCAATTTTCGAAACAGATGACTTAGCAGAAAAATTTTATGAATGTTTCGGAAAAGACAGTGAAAAAATAATTGAAGATATACAAAGAGAAAGAAATTATAAAATCACAGGAATTCATTTAAACGGAGACGCAACAATTTATCTTCAAGCAGGTAAAATCGAAAGATATAAAATCTATGAAATAGAAAACCACAAACCCACAATATTTTAATCTTTTATTTTTATTTTTTTAGTTTTTTAATGGAATCCCCTTCTGAATTGCACAAAAAATATAAAGGCAAGATAGAAATAACTTCAAAAGTGCCTATAAGAAATATGCAGGACCTTAGTATCTGGTATTCACCAGGAGTTGCAGAACCCTGCAATGAAATATTCAAAGATAAAAACAAAGTTTATGATTATACAAACAAAGGAAATACTATTGCGATTATATCCGACGGGTCCCGCGTTCTCGGGCTTGGAAATATAGGACCTGAAGCCGGACTTCCTGTAATGGAAGGGAAAGGTATTTTGTTCAAACACTTCGGCGGAGTCGATGCTTTCCCAATAATGCTAAAAAATCAGGAAGAAGATAAATTTATAGAAACCGTAAAAAATATATCTCCTGGCTTTGGGGGAATTAACCTCGAAGATATTGAAAGCCCTAAATGTTTTTCAATACTTGAAAAATTAAGAAATGAACTTGAAATTCCTGTGTGGCATGACGATCAGCAGGGAACTTCAGCAGTTGTTCTCGCAGGACTTATAAATTCTTTGAAAGTTGTTGGGAAAAATAAAAAAGAGGTTCAGATTGCAATTATTGGTTTAGGAGCTGCAAATTATTGCTTAGTAAACCTGTTAATTAAATATGGATTTCCTGCGGGAAATTTAATTCTGGTTGATAGCAAAGGAATCTTATCTAGAGACCGGATTGATATAACTCCTAAAAATTACAAATATAAATTATTGCAAAAGACAAATTCCGGGAACAGAACTGGAAATATTGAAAATGCTTTTGAAGGTTCTGATATTATTATCGCAGCATCCATACCAGGTCCGGGAATAATCAAATCGGAATGGATTAAAAAAATGAATGAAAATCCTATTGTATTCCCTCTTGCTAATCCGGTTCCGGAAATTTTGCCTGAAGAAGCAATTAAAGCCGGAGCAAAAATTGTTGCAACCGGGAGAAGCGATTATCCAAATCAGGTTAATAATTCATTAATATTCCCAGGAGTTTTCAGAGGGGTTTTGGATGTCAGAGCAAACAAAATAACTGATGAAATGGTTTTTGTTGCGGCGGAGACTCTTGCTGGATTTAGAGAAAAAGTTACAGAAATTGATATAATTCCAAAAATGACTGAATATGAAATTTTCCCTTTAATTGCCTCAAAAATCGGAAGAAAGGCAATAGAACAGGGGGTTGCAAAAGAGAATTATTCAGAGGAAGAATTATATTTGATGGCTAAGAAAAAGATTGAAGAAAGCAGGAAAAGGAATGAAGATTTGTTTAGATAAATTATTTGCAAAATTAAAATAGAATTTTAAATGAAAAATAAATAAGGTCCAACAAAATTATAGAGTATCAATATAAAGATTATCCATGAAAGAGTATTTGTAAACTTTGTATTTGTAAGAACTTCTGTGACCAGACCCCCATCAAGAGGTTTCATTGGAAGAAGATTTACAATTGCAACGCCGATGCAAACCATTATAACAAAACTGATTAAAATTATTAAAAATTCCCCGACCTGCTCAAAGATTGGACTTTTTATCACATAAGCTCTGTAATTCATTGGAGCTATAATATTTGCAATTGGGTCATAACCTGTGGTAATTCCAAGAAAACCTTTTCCATTATTGTCCGCTAAAGTGATACTATAAATGTCCTCGCTGGTTTCAATTGAAATGGTATCATAAGGTTGGTAATTTGATAAAACCGCGGAAACATCTTCTGAAGTGCTTATCTCATAACCCTCAATTTCTTTTATTGTTCCTGATAAACCTCCTCTTATTGCGGGCCAGTCTTCAAACACATAAATTTCTGTTAAGTTTTCCTGCTGAGCCCACCATACGTTTGTTATCAGATAAGTCATGTTGTGGGTTTTTATTTCAGCTAACCCCTCTGCAAAATCACCCATTTCAAGAATATCTGTTTTGTTAATTTTATCCGCAGGATAAGAATAATAAATTCCTTGCGGGGTGTATGCAACAACCAACAGCAGGTTTAACAGAAAGATAAATATAATTGCAGTGATTAAATTAGAAAAAGAACCTGCGCAAAAAACCTGCAACTGTTTCCATTTGCTGGCTTTACTCAATTGTTCCTTGTCAGGTTCAACAAAAGCTCCGGGGATAAATAAAAGGATAAATGCTCCGAGAGATTTTATTTTCAGTTTGTTCATTGCAAGAGCAACAGCGTGGGACAACTCGTGAGGAAATATTAAAATAATAATAGCAATTATCCAGTACCAGATTGGAACCAAAAATAATCCATGCTGATAAGAAAATTCAGAACTTATGCCCGGCAATACCAAAGCAAATCCGGCTTCGCTGGTTCCGGAAGCAATTGTCAAAGTATTGCTTATCAAAAAACCAATTCCAAAAAACATGGTTAATATTGAAACAACAACACCAACATTAAAATAGAAATTCCAGAAGGTTTTATATTTGATTGCATTTTTCTGGATTTTATTTCTTAATTTTGTTGTTTTCATCATGAAAACTATTCCATGTCTCTCCAGTTTATTTCTCTTAAGATAAATAATCAAAATCATCGCCGCAAAAAAAACAATAAATCCAATTAACCCTGCGTCCATTATTAAGATTAGAAAATAAAATATAAATAAAAATCAAATTATTTCGGTTAAATCTGGTCCATTATTCCTTTAAAAGGGTTTCTTGTTGATGTTTTTTTTGCAGGTCTTGTAATATCAAAATCAGGCGCAAAAATTCCAAAGTTGTCCGGATTAAGATATTCATTTGTTTCTGGATCTACAATTTCAATCTTATTCTCATACACCCTTAATTGAGGTAATCCTGTAGTTCCAAAACCATCTACATCCTTAAGTTCAAAAGAGTTGTTATCCACACCCAAAACATCATATATTTTTGACACATCTTCTTTAGTTACTCTGTGAGCGGTTCTTAAATCCCTGCTAAATTCTGAAAGAACTCTAAGTCCTGTATATCTATCATGATATACCAACCCACTCATACCTTCCACAGCATAAAAACCGTCGTCCAAAGTTTTTCGGTTAGCTAGCGCTACATCTTCTTCACGAACCCATGCTACATTATATGTTTTCATTATTATATAGTGATTATTCCTTTAAATACCCAATTACAAAGAATATGCCTTTAAACCGCACTATTTGCTAATTTAATTTCAAAGTATATTTACAATTTAATATCATTCAAATTAATCAATTTGCTGTCCCTTGTCTGGAGGTTAACATGAGCGAATATTCCTGGGTGCGGTATATGACCCTGCATTTCCTGGAATTGCGTTCTTCCCTGAAAAGTTCCTGAGTTTATTAGGAGAACATTTTTATAATTTTCCAAAGCAACCGTATGGAGATGTCCCGAATGGAAAATATCCGGAACCTTGTCAATAACCATTGAATCCACCAGTTCAGGGATAACAAGAGAAGAACCATGTGTTGATACAAAATGCCTTCTCTTCAAAACCTCAAGCATTGGCAAGTAAGGTTTCTTATACCCATCTTGCCTTATTCCTGGTATTTCCCTTATAAGATAATCATAAGAATAACCGTGATACATCAGAATCCTGAAAGTATTATCTATTACAACAGAACATGGGGTTGTTCCAAACTCAATATTTGATAATCTTGATAAAGCGGTTTCATTTAAAGGCTGTTGAGGCTCCTGATTCCCAACAATGTCGTGATTCCCCGGCTGGACCACGATCTTAATATGCTCGGGGATTTCTGAAAGAAGTTTCGCAGTATATTCATATTGTTTGTGGATGCTCTTTATTGATAAATCCGCTTCCTGATTCAGATAAATACCAATCCCGTCAACCAAATCCCCCGCAATAAATAAATACTTGACAGTTTCAGCGTCTTTTGAATTCAGCCATTTTATAAATTTACTGAAAAGGTCTCCAAGAAAATCAACGCTTCCAACATGAAGGTCAGATACAAAAACGCAGCTTATTGGAGCATCTATTTTTTTCATTGTATTTGTTATCGGAATATCCGGTCTTATAATCTCGTTTATGAAAACATAATTATTTTTGAAATACCCTTTGATTCCCAATACTTCATCGCTCAAGATATTATCAAATTCATCAAATACCTCGGTTTTTGAATTCTTTGTTGCCATGCAGGTTATCATTCCGGTGGGATCTTCCAGTTCAATAATCTTGTTTCCGGCTGCGGTGGTTCTTTTATCAGAAACCATCCCGATTAAAGAAACTTCATTGTCATTTGTTTTTTTTATATTTGAGATTGATATTGGGTTTACTCTTTTTGCCAGCATCTGCTGAACCATTGAAAATTTTGAGTTAAAATATGAGATAAAATCAGAGGCTTTTCTTTCCCTGTGAGCTATCTTTAGGTTCTCAAGTTTAAAATCCACGCTGTATTCCTCGGCCAGTTTCTTTTTCCGGTTTCTCTCAATCCTGATTTCCGGCTCTTCCAGACTTTTTAATACATTTTCATCAATTATTTTTTTATCTGTTTTTAGAACTTTCTCCAAAAGGTTTTTTTCCTTTATTAATTCGAGAGCTTTTGGGGTCACAAGTTTCTTGTTTTTTAAAAGGAGTTCAATGATTCTTCGGTTATCCTCTGAATTTGTTGTGTTTTCCTGAATTTTGGCTGATTCTTCGTCCATAAGATAAAATTACATAAAATAACTGAAAGTGATTTTTACTGGGAATTCAGGTTAAAACCAGTTAAAATAGTTTTACCTGATTATTTTAGAGTTTTTAGCAAGATCTGTAAAAAAAGCGCTGATAGGATTACAGACATAATTATCCCAAATATTACACCTATATATTGAAATGAAATTGTAACTATCATCAAGAATACCATCAATAATAGAAAGATTTTTAAGTTGTTTATTTGATTTGTATATTTATTGGACAGGTCTAAGATTTTCTTCATTATTTTCTCATCTAATTTTTCATATAATTTTGAAGTAACAACCATACTGAACCCTAATAGACCTAATAATAATCCTGCAGAAATATGAAAAATGAAATAAATAATAGAAGTATAATCAGGAACATTAAGTGAATAATAATATATACAGCTATCTGCTGTTATTATAAAACTGAAAAGAAAGCATAAATAACCATATAAATTCATTGAATGGGTAAGTTTCTTTTTTTCAATCATATACTAATTAGTTAAAATTATTGAATAATAACTCTTATTTATTTCTTCCTGTTGCCTTTTCCTGTTGGTTTTGCCCACCTCCATTTTAGATTCAATATCCTCTTGGATTTTCCATATCCGCATTTTACGCAGACTTTCTGCTTCATATTGTAAGCATGATGCCCGCATCTCTTGCAGGTTTCGTGCAAAACCTTATTATGTTTTCCAAAACTAGGCGTTCCCTTTGACATAGATATATTACAAAAAAAGTAATTTAAGTGTTATGTTTCTTGAAATCCTCTTCTTTCTGCTAATTGGGGTTGTTCTGGGCGTTATTGCGGGATTGGTTCCGGGGCTTCACCCAAACACAATAGCTTTTCTTCTGCTTTCTGTTGCGCCTCTTCTTGGAATCGGGGTTATGAATCTTATAGCTATTTTGGTCAGTTCTGAAATCACAAATTCTTTTATGGATTTTATTCCTTCGATTTTGTTTTCCGCACCTGAAGAATCCACAGCTCTTTCAATTTTACCGGGTCAGAGATTTCTGCTTTCGGGAAGGGCTTATGAAGCGATTTATTTAACTGTTTACGGGGGATTGATTTCCATAATTGTTATTGCCTTGCTTTTCCCTGTGTTTGTAATTCTCATTCCAATTATTTACTCTTTTGTTAAACCCTCGATTGTTTTGTTATTGCTGCTGACGGTAATTTATCTTTTTCATTCGCAAAAGAAAAATAGGTTTGCATCTCTTCTGGTTTTTGTTTTTTCCGCTCTCCTTGGTTTACTGATTTTTAAATTACCTCTTTCCGGGAGCGAAGTGTTGTTTCCGGCTTTCTGCGGATTGTTTGGTTTATCAAGTTTATTTGATGCTTCGTCAAAAACAGAAATCCCTGAACAGGAAATTGATGTTAATCTTGAAGATTGCTCAGGAAAGAAAAGTTCAATTGTGGGTGTATTTTCCGGGATGGTTGCTGGGTTATTGCCTGGGGTGGGTTCAAGTCAGGTAACTGTGATGAGTCAGCAACTTTTCAAAATTAATAATCTGAAAGATTTTATGATTTCAATTGGGGGGATTACCACAGCAGGAAGTTTATTTTCAATTGTTGCTTTGTGGACAATTGGGAATCCGCGTTCAGGAACTTCAGTTGCAATCCAGAGTTTGAATTTTGAATATACTTTAACCGCGCTATTCACAATTCTTTTTATGATTATTATCTCCGCGGGTATAGCTTCCATATTGACTTTGTTTTTCTCAAAGATTCTTATTAGAAATATTTATAAAATTCGGTACAATGTATTGACAAAAAGTATTTTTGGTTTGCTGTTTATTTTAGTTGGGGTTTTCACGGGGTGGATTGGAATTATTATTGCGGTGACTGGATTGGCAATTGGGATTTACTGCATCAAGACTGGGGTTCGGAGAAGTTTTATGATGGGGGTTTTGTTGGTTCCTACTGTTTTGATTTTGGCTGGGGTTTGAGTTTTGGCTAATATAAGTCAAAAATGGCTAAAATATTATTTTGTGTTTTTAGAAAAACAAGTTCTTATTAATTCCTGTTGATTAACAAGTAATTCCTTTTTCTCAATTAAATTTAGTGGAAGATATTTGTTATTTTTAAAAGAATAAAAAATCTCTAAAGTAATGCTGTTGTTGTAATTTATGCTTTTCAATTTATTTACAACAGATTCCAAATTATCTTTATTCATAAAAGGTAAATGGTCTTTCTTATCGAGAGTATCATGCAGATGAATGTGTTGGATTAAATCTGAGAATTTTAGAAATTCATCCAACTCTGAGTTTAGGTTTGCATGACCAACATCTAAAGTAACAGCTAAATCAGGAATCTGCATTACCAGATTTTTTATGGTAGCTGCTTTGGTGAAACATCCCTTTTCGCTATTTTCAATCAGAAGTTTAATTTTGTTTTCTCTGCAAAAATTATTTATTTTTGACAAAGCCTGTAGATTATTTTCTTTAATTTCTAGAATATTTTTTTCATCTCCAGAAGAAGGATGAATTGTAATTTTCCTAGTTCCTATCTGTTTGTAAATTTCAATCATCTGGAAAACCTTTTCTATTTCTTTTTCGTCCCCTTTGGATAAATCAATTTCCCAATGAATATGACCTAAGACTTCAAAACCATTTAGAGTATTTTTTATATCTTCTAAGAATTTGTCGGTGTACTCCTTCAATTTTAAATTTAGAGTAATTTCTATAAAATCAAAACCTTCTTTTTTGCTCTGCAAAAAAGGGGCACCGTCCGAAGGAAGAGTGCTTTCTTTTGCAAAATTTATCTCTGATATTAAATCTATTTCGAAACTAGGCATATATCCAAATTTCATAATTCTGTTAGGGTTTTATTAATATCCCTCTAATTTTTAAAACCTGAAGGACTTGAACCAGAAGATATTAATTCAGATGCACTCACAGAAACATGAACCTGTGGTGTTGAACTCCATTTCTCAAGTCCAACAGAACCAGCGTTAACACTTCTGATTTCCGGGAATACCAACAATACCAATAAACATATAATTAAAAACACAATGGAAATATCAATTGAACAACCACAAATCAGATTTCTAAACATGGCTATACAGATACCAAACATTGAAATAAAAATTAGACCTCCAGCAAATAATTTTTTAATGATACTCCCTCCAAACCACCAAGTCCACCAGTCTCTTGTTTTTTTACCAGACCCCGTCTCCAACTTTATTAGATTCCTATGAAACTTTGGATTATTTGGTTCATATTTAATTGCTTTTTCAAAACAATCTCCTGCTTCTTTTGTATCACCCAACTCAGCTGAAATGATTCCTAATAAATTATGAGCCTCGCCAAATTCTGAATTTAATCTTATTGCTTCTTCCAAATCTCTCTTTGATTTTTTTAGATATTTGTTGGTATTTTCTTCTTTTCCAAATTCATAATAAGATTCTCCTCTATTACTATATCCCAATTCTTCTTTTGGATCCAATTCTATTGATTTTGTGAAATTTTCTATTGCTTTTTGGAATTCTTGTTGTTTAAAATAAACAAAACCAAGACTATTATAAGCATCTGCATATTCTAGGTTTAGGTTTATTGCTCGGTTATAATCTTCTATTGCTTTTTGGTATTTTTTTAAATCAGAATAAACATTTCCTCTATCGTTATAAGCTTCTGAAAATTTTGGGTCTAATTCTATTGCTTTTGTGTAATCAGCTATTGCTTTTTGGAATTGTTTTTGTTCATAATAAACAAGTCCCCTGTTATAACAGGTCTCTGCATCTTTTGGGTCTAATTCTATTGCTTTTGTGTAATCAGCTATTGCTTTTTGGAATTGTTTTTGTTCATAATAAACAAGTCCTCTATTGTAATAAGATTCTGGAAATTTTAAATCCAATTTTATTGTTTTATTGAAATCTTCGATTGCTTTTTGGAGTTGTTTTTGTTCAGCATAAACAGTCCCTCTATTGTTATAAGCGTCTGCATATTTTGGGTCTAATTCTATTGCTTTTGTGTAATCAGCTATTGCTTCTTGATAATTTTTTTGTAGATTATAAACAAGACCCCTATTATAATATCCTATTGTCTCTTTTGAATCTATCTCCAAAATTCTGTTAAATAAGTTTAAAGCGTGAGGAAATTTTTCTTTTTCTGCAAATCCAATACCAACCTTATTTAATAAACCAATATCCCCTTTACCCGCAATCTTAAGAGCCTCATCAATTTTCCCTTCTTTCAATAATTTCTCCACTTCAGAAGTCTCCACCTTAATTTTATTTCCTTCGGAGTTATCTCCTCCAGAATTTCTTTTTGATGGTTTTAATTCGTCTCTATCACCCATAACCAACTATTAAATTATAATAAATTTACGGGTTTTATCTGAACTAAATTTAAGCAATATTCAAAATCTTTATCCCACTACCTGTAATCTCAAAAGGATGTATCAGAGCAGAATGGTTTACTCTCCTCATTTTCCTTACAGTAACTGTTCTTTTGAATTTCTCAATAACCGGGACAAAATCCAACTTAATAACTCCGTCAACAAGGAATTCAACAATTCCCAGATTTGAAAGTTTTCCTCCTTCTTCGGGAATGGTTCCGGTTAACAACGCAGTCACGCCTAATTCTTTCATCTTATCCAGTAAATCCATTATTGCGTTTCTCGCAAGGTAATCATCCCTGATAAACAACTCCAAAGTGGAAACACTGTCAAATACAACTCTCTTTGCGCCTATTTCCTTAACAGCTTCCGATATCTGGGCGGAAATATCAGAGATATACAATTGGATGATTTTCTTTTCTTCACCGGACATCTCTGTTGGGAAATCTCTCCTAATTGAAATAAACCTCAACAAATTATCTTTCTCAAATTTTTCCATATCCCAGTTAAATACAGCCATTGCATCTTTTTTTATATCATCGGTTGTTTCCTCTGTTGAAATATAAACGCAAGGCTCGCCTTCTTTAGCTCCATTATGCGCAAAAGATATGCAGAAGCTTGATTTGCCTGTACCGGTCTTCCCTGCAAGAAGATTTGAGGAATTTGGAATCAAACCCCCTTCTATTAATTCATCAAATTCATTTATGTATGTTTTACATTTATCCATAAGTTATTATATGAATAAATGTATTTATTATCTTTTATTTGGTTTATTGCTCATCCCAACAATCTTCGGGGCAACAACCTGTTCTGAGTACTGGGGAGAAGAGTGTTCTTCAAGAAGTTTGGACGATAGCTTCTATCCCTGCAACGGCATTGAACACGGACATGATGAATATATTGCTGAAGTGTACCTCTCAGAAGATAAAATCCTGCCAGACCAATACCAGCAGATTACCTGCACTTTTGTGCCAACAAAATACTGGAGCGTGGATAAAGTTTATATTTATTATTTTGACGGAAACAACTGGACTTGTTTGCATGAAGGAATTGGTGAACACAAATACGCTTACAACAAAAGCGTGTCTTTCAAAGTTGATAAAACCGAAGGAGAAAAAATAGCAAGATGCATTATCTCGAGAGATCCTGTTGCGGGCGAGTGCGCAAACAAAGGAACTTACTATGACAATGACGATATAAAATTCATGGTTATCAAACCGCAGGAATGCAACATTTCATGTTCGGATAAAAATGTTTTTGAGAGAAATGAAAAAGTTGATTGCGCGATATCATGCAACAAAAAAGTAAATCTTGTTTACACTTATAATTCAATTGGAAAAAATTATTCAGTTTCAAATTACAACTCAAACCACAACGTAGAAATTCCATTAAACCATTTACCGATTGCCGGGAATTACAATCTGGAAATTTATGCAATCAGCAGTTTCTCTGAAATGAAAATCGCAACCAAAGAAATAACTTTGAGGAGTGAAGCAAGCATCTCATCAATTTCAGCGGAAACCTCAGACAACGACCAAACAAAAATTACATGCAAAATAATTGATAAGTACACCGGCGAGTTAATTGATAATTATCCTGTATCTTTCCTAATGGATAAAATTCTTATAGGAAGCAACCAAACCAAAAATGGAAACGCAATTTATACCCATTCTTCTGAAAAAAAAGGACTGTATAATTTTAGTTGCATTATCTCGGATAATGGATTATACGCCGCAAATGACCAAAAAACCTCAGAAGCCTTCATTTCAAGAAATAAGGTCAATATTACTGCCATGGAATTAAAAGCTCTGGAAGATAAACTTAACAAACTCACAGAAGAATTAGTGAAATATAAATCCTATCAACAGATTTCCGATGAATTTACAAATACTCTAAACGAAGCGGAAATTCTGGCTGAAGAACTTAACAAAAATTTAAATGATGAAGAGATTGACCGGTTTAAAAACACAGAACAACTAATTGAAAAAAAATTAGCCCATCTTAACTGGTTATTGCAATTAAATAATCTAAATATATTTTTCGCAAAGTATTCTCTGATTGTAATTGCAATAATCCTCTGCATACCTTTTGGATTAATAATTTACAAAATCAACAAAAAAAATGAAAGGCATCAAAAAGAAATTAATTATTACCGCAACCGGGAACGGGATGCCCATAAAAAAATGGAGCAAATTGAAAAGGATTATTTCAATAGAAAAATAAGCGAAGAATCATTTAATAAATTAATACTTGAAAACAAAGATAAACTTGAAAAAATTAAAACGATGCTGAATGAATTAACCTCCTAAAACAACCCCATTATTTTTTTCAATTTTATAAGGGTGTATGTCCAGAGTATGGCTCGTCCATCTCATTTTTCTTATTGTAAGTCCTCTCTCATATTTTCCCCCTGTTCCTAAAAACTGAAGCAGTATTACTCCATCGCAAACAAATTCTTCAATTCCTCCCCTGCTAAGCACTTCTGTTTTCTCAGGAACTTCTGAAGTTAACAAACAAGTTATTTTTTTATCTTTCAAAAAAGATATAAATTTATAAAGATATTTTCTCACTGAGTAATCATCCTTGTAATATAGAGTTGACAAACTTATAGAGTCAAGCACAATTCGGGTTATTTTATTTCTTTCAATCTTGTTTGACAATAATGACTCCCATTCATCTTCAAGTTCATCAGGACTCAGCCCCATTATCTCTATTGATTTATCTAAATCCCAACCTAAAATTTTAAAACCTTCTCTTATACTGGATTCCTTTTCTTCGGTTGAAATATATAAAACATTCTCTTTATTTGCGGCGCCTTCTTTCAAAAACTGCATTGAAAAAATAGTTTTTCCCGCTCCCGCATTTCCGCTTAACAAATACACAGAACCTTCCAGAAAACCGCCTTCCATCAATTTATCCAATCCCTGAATCCCTGTCTTAACTCTTTTCGCATCCGGCATAATTTAATAATTATTCTTATAAAAGATACCAATAATTTTCTAAAAGATACAACATTATGACTAAAATAAATTTCTATGTTGAAACCTATGGATGCTCAGCCAACATCTCAGATTCAGAAATTATCTCAGGCATTCTAACAGGAGCCGGATTAAATCTGGTTGAAAAACCGGAATTTTCAGACCTAATTATCATAAATACATGCATTGTCAAACAACCCACAGAAAACAAAATACTTGACAGAATTAAAAAAATTAAAGAAAAATTCCCGGAAAAAAAGTTAATAATTTCGGGGTGTCTTCCTGAAGCCTATCCAAACCTGTTAAATACCACCAAAGGAATGGGTTTAATCTCAACGCACAGGATAACCGAAATACTAAAAGTGGTCAGGAAATTATTTAACAATAAACAAATAAACCTCTTAGGGAATACAAAAATTGAAAAAGTTGGTCTTCCTAAAATCAGGAAAAACAAAACAACCAATATTGTGCAGATTTGTTCGGGGTGCTTGGGTAACTGTTCTTACTGCGGGACAAAACTCGCAAAAGGAACTTTAATTTCTTATTCTCTTAAAAAGATAATTAAAGAAATAAAAGACGCAAAAGAACAAGGGTGCAAAGAGTTCTGGTTAACCGGACAGGATATTTCCTGTTATGGATTTGATATTGATTCCTCTTTGCCTGAACTGCTAAAAAATATTGTTGAAGAAGTTAAAGGAAATTATTTTATTAGACTTGGAATGCTGAATCCTTCGCACATTCTAAAGATAATGGATAATATGCTTAAAGTGTGCGAGGATGAAAAAATATTTAAATTCTTTCACATTCCGGTCCAATCCGGTTCTGACAAAATCCTGAAAGATATGAACCGACAGTATACCGTTGATGATTTCAAAAAAGTTGTTAATAAAATCAGGGGGAAATTCCCTGAAGCGACAATAGGAACAGATTTAATTATCGGGTATCCAAATGAAACAGAAAAAGAATTCAATGAAACTCTCAAACTAATTGAAGAAACAAAACCCGAATGGACAAATATTTCAAAATTTAGCTCAAGAAAAAATACAAAAGCCGCGGATTTAAAACCTTTGAAATCCGAAACTGTTAAAGAAAGAGTTTTGATTGCGGATAAACTTGCAAATGAAATCTCAAAAGAAAAATCTAAAAAATGGATAAATTGGAGCGGAAAAATTCTGATTGATAACTTTGGTTCTGGAAGAAACTTTGCTTATCGGTGCATCTATCTTAACTCTAAAGAAATAGGGAAATTTGTTGAAGTAAAAATAAATAAAGTTAATGGATTGAAATTGTTTGGTGAAATAATATAGATGATTTATTGAAAATTTGTCTAGCTAACAAAATCTTTAACCTTATCAAAAAATCCTTTTGTTGTTTTCGCATCATCTCCAAAAATTTCCTTTAATGATTCTTCATGTTTTCCTGAAAGATTTTTGGGAATTTCAACAATAATTTTAACAAGTTCGTCTCCTCTGTTATGAGAATGAACTCCGGGTAAACCCTGTCCCCTCAACCTGAATATTGTGTGGCTTTGCGTTCCTTTTGGCAATTTAAGTTTTGCGGTTCCTTCTATAGTTGGAATTTCTATTTCCCCGCCGAAAATTGCCCTTGACAAATTAATAGTAACCTTGCAAAACAAATCTGAGTCTTGTCTCTCAAATATTTTATGAGGTTTTACATGAACCACCACATACAAATCTCCGGTTGGACCTCCGTTATATCCAGCTTCACCCTGACCGGAAACCCTGAGATAAGAATCTTCGTCAAATCCTTCAGGAATTTTTATTTCTATTTTTTTATTTTCTCTTACTCTCCCGGTTCCATTGCATTTTTCGCATTTTTCAGAAATCATTTTCCCAAGACCCTTGCATTTATCGCAAGTGGTGATAAAAACAGTCTGCCCAAAAGGAGTTCTCTGCACTTTTTTAACTTCACCTGAACCCCCGCAGGCATCGCAGGTTTTTAAAATACCATCTTTTGAACCTGTGCCTTTGCAGGCTTTGCAGGTTACATAAATAGGAATTTCTATTTTAGTTGTCAGTCCTGAAAAAACCTGCTCTAGAGTAATATCCATATTATATCTTAAATCAGAACCTGCTTTTGGACCTTTCCTTCCGCGTCTTCCTCCCCCGGAAAACATATTAAAAATATCTCCAAACCCAGAATCCCTGAATAAATCCTCAAAATTAACATTGCTAAATCCTCCGCTAAAATCATTAGATCCGAAACCTCCCCTTCCTGGCTGGTCATACTGGGCTCTTTTCTGCTTATCCCCCAAAACCTGAAAAGCCTCATTTGCCTCCTTAAATTTTTCCTCGCCAACATTTCCCGCAATATCCGGGTGGTATTTTTTAGCCAATTTCCTGAATGCTTTCTTTATCTCATCCTGACTCGCATTTTTGTCAACACCAAGAATATTGTAATAATCCTTTGCCATTATTAAGTCTCATTGATAAATTAAATAAATTATTATGTTCGAATTAAAACTAAAAAACAGGGTTTTCCAGCCAATAGAAAAAGAAGGTGAAATAAAGCTGTATTGCTGCGGACCCACGGTTTACGACTATGCCCATATAGGGAACCTGAGAACTTACGTTTGCGAGGATATCCTAAGAAGAACCCTTGAACTAAATGGTTATAAAGTCAAACATGTGATGAATATCACTGATGTCGGGCATCTGACAAGCCAGGCTGATGAAGGAAATGACAAGATTGAAAAAGCCGCGAAGGAACAAAAAAAGTCTGCGCGGGAAATTGCGGAATTTTACACTGAAGGTTTTTTAAAAGATATTGAAATCCTGAATATTTTAAAACCGCACATAATGCCTAAAGCCACAGAACACATTAAAGAAATGATTGAACTGGTGAAAAAACTTGAAGATAAAGATTACACTTACAAAACAGATGATGGGATTTATTTTGACACTTCAAAATTCAAAAAATATGGGGAACTGACAGGCAGGAATTTTGAACAACTAAACAAATATTTAAAAGCCGGGATGAGGGTTTGCTACAATCAACAGAAAAAAAATATAACTGATTTTGCATTATGGAAATTCTCGCCTGAAAATGAAAAAAGAGAAATGGAATGGGAGTCCCCTTGGGGCGTTGGTTTTCCCGGATGGCATATTGAATGTAGCGCAATGTCAATGAAATATCTTGGAGAAACGATGGACATTCATTGCGGTGGAATTGATCATATTTCAATACACCACACAAATGAAATAACTCAAAGTGAATGTTCAACCGGGAAAAAATTTGTAAACTATTGGGTTCACTGCAATTTTTTGCTTGTTGAAGGTAAAAAAATGAGCAAGTCCCTTAAAAATTTCTACATCTTGCAGGATATTCTGGATAGAGGTTATGGGTGGAGAGAAATCAGATATCTATTGTTATCAGGACAATATTCTCAGGAATTAAATTTTACTCTAAGAAATCTGGAAGGCATAAAAACAACAATCAAAAAATTTGGAGGATTTATGACAACTTTAAGGGACGTTGAGTTTGAAAAAAATTGCATTGGTCTTGAAGAAATTATAAACACATCAAAAGAAAATTTCCTTAAAAACCTGAACAATGATTTAAATACCCCGGAAGCGCTTGCAGTTGTTTTTGATTTTATGAATAAAATAAATAAATTTATCTCTGACAAAACGCTGGTAAAGGAAGAGGGTAAAAAATGCATTGAAACAATGCTGTGGTTTGACAAAGTCCTTGGTCTAAAACTTGAAGAATTCCTTAAAGAAACTGAAGTATCTGATGAAATTAAAAAACTTGTTGAAGAAAGAGAAAAGTTTAGGCAAGAAAAGAATTTCAAAGGGGCTGATAAAATTAGGGATAAATTAAAAGAGCTTGGATTTCAGATAAATGATTCTGAATCAGGACCTAAATTAAAGAAGATTAATTGAAATTTAATAGTTTTTATTTTATTCCCTTAAAAACTTCCTCATCCTGTTCGAGAGACCTTCTTATCAATTCCCTATCCATGTCAGTCAATTCTTTTCCGCAAGCCACTTTTGCAAGAATCTCAGGATTATAATATCTAACTGCATTGGACAACATTAATATTTCATCATAAAGACTTGAAGTAGTGCTTGGCAAGAAAACATCAGCAATATTATCAGAGCCTATTCTTATTGGAATCTCTTCGACCAACATATCCAAAACTCTTGCAATACTGTTATAAATTGGTGTTTCTATTGGTCTCAACTGCCTCATTGAAACAGCTGCGGTTGGACAACAGATAACCCCAATATCATATTCTGATAATCCAGTTAATAATTTCTGGAATCTTTCTTCTTTGTAAGTTGAAGGGGAAATTGCATGAACCGCCCATACCGAAGGTCCATCTTCTTTAATTTCCGGGGAGCCAAGCCATTTTACAGCTTCAACCAAAGTCTCTGTTCCACATTCTCTTGGATCATTTGCCTGATCAACATGATATTGAATTGGTTTTCCAACTTCCTTTGCAAGTTCCAAAGTTCTTTTAACGCTTTCTACATATCCAATATGATGGGGATGATATTTTTTGTCATCTCTTTCAGGCAAACAACCTAAATAATCCGCCTGATCCACAGCATCAATATATGATTCCCATTTCTCGGGATAATCTTCTTTAAATCCGAAAACCGGATAGGCTCCAACCCTAAAATCAATTTGGGATTTCTTTTCGTCTTTTAACTCAAGAGCAACATCCAAAGCTCGCAATCCCACCTCAGTGGAAGAAACATCAATGAATGAATCCGCTCTTCTTGTGCCTAACTCAATTAATTCATCTAAATAATATTCTATTCTTTCCCTCAAATTCTCTTTTTCATAAGCCAATCCTCTATGAAGATCTCCGGTTAAATTTTGTTTAGTGCGTAAAGAATAACTTGAAGCCTCTACAGGATTCATACCCATATGCTCAAGATATCTTTTTCCCAAAGTCCCAGCCCGGTCTAAATGAAGGTGAGAATTAAATAAACCCTCATATTTATTAACAGCTTCTTCAACACGTTGATAGAACTCTGAATGTGGCATAATTAATTATAAAATTTATTATACTTTAAAAGTGTAATTCTTAAATTAGACTCAATAAATAAGGTAATGCCGCAAAAGTGCCTATAGAACTGCCTAAATTCGCAAAAGCCGCAACCAGCAGAATTCTGGAGACTCTATTTTCATAGAATCCTTTCATATTTGTTATCTGGCTGAGATTCTGGAAATCCTTCACTCTAGGCTCCCTTACTTTGGCTTCAACCAGTCCAGCAACAATTCCCGCTCCAATTGTGGGATTCAAAGAAGTAAATGGCGCTGCAATAAAAGCTGAGATTATTGTTAATGGATGAGCGAGAGCTAAGATTGCTCCGAGCGCTGATAAGGTTCCGTTTATAAGAAACCAATATAATAACAGGGTAAAAGTTAACTCAATTGATTTGTGATAAATAAAACCATAAATAATTATACCAATAAATATTGCGGGTATTAGATAAGCGATGCCTTTAACCCACTTTGAACCTTCGGGTATTTTTTCAAGGGGTTCAAGATTTTCCTTTTTCCTGAGATGTTTTTTTATTCCTTCTACATGACCTGCCCCAACAACAGCAACTATTTTTTTGCCTTTTGAATCAAGTATTTTATTTGCAATATAAATATCCCGCTCATCAATCAAAACAGTTTTTGCGGAAGGAACTTCTTTTCCAAATTCTTCCATCATCTGGGTTATCATATCTTTCTCCTCAAGTTGTTCTATAACTTCCTTTTCCATTTTTTCTGGAAAGATAACTCCATAAATTAAACTAAATAGAATTCTGAATTTTTCAAAGAAACCCATTTTCTTTAATGCTCGTTTGAGGGTTATCTGAATATCCCTGTCAAGAAGAACTATATTTGCGGATGCTTTTTTTCCGGATTCAATTGCCTGAATCATCTCCGCCCCAGGTTTGATTT
>JAUVLW010000032.1 GCA_030600555.1 Candidatus Aenigmatarchaeota archaeon | reverse complement strand
AAGGACCCATTCAGCATTACCGGCAAACAAACTTGCGATAAGCATGCAGATTGCCCCAATAACCAAAAAAACATATACTTGCGGTTCTTCCATAATAATATACTTATTTAAAGGATTATTAATCGCCAAAAGAAGCGCAGTCTGGCGGTGGATAATAGATTGTGTCGCAGAACCCTTTAAATATGATACCTTCTTTAAAATCAGTTATAATTACAAAATCTCTTATACTTTCCAATTCAAGTTTTGTTTCAGAGGATTTCACCTTTTCGAGGATTACTTGCCCTTCAAGAGATTTTACAAGTTCTTCAAGTTCAAAGAAACCACTATCAGAAATATAGTAATAGGTGGCTATGGTAAATCCTCTCTGAATCATAAACTGTTTTTCCTGTTCTGTGAGATTTTCTTCAAAAATCCATTGTGTTTGGAATTTTTCAGCAATTTCTTCAGGCGTTTCTATGTTGGATTCAGGTTCTTTGTACATTAGAGGTATGGCAATTATTTCCAGAAGGAATACGCCTCCGACAAGAATCGCAAAGAATACCATTATAAACTGCTTTCTTTTTTCCTTGCTCTTGAACAGTTTTTTTCTCATAATAATGTTTATTTTTTAAAATTTATACTAAAAGTCCTTTAAAGTGGAAATAATACGGTTTAGGGGTTATATTTAAAAGTTTTATTCTCTATTATGGCAGACAAAACACATATAAATTTGGTTACAATAGGACATATTGATCATGGGAAGTCAACTTTAGTTGGCAGACTTCTCTTCGATACAGGAGCAGTAAGAGAAGAAACCATGAGAAAATTGAAAGAGGAAGCAAAGTTAAAGAAGAAAGAGACTTTTGAGTTCGCATTTGTAATGGACACACTAAAAGAAGAAAGAGAAAGAGGCGTTACAATTGACATAGCTTTTAAGGAATTCAATACACAGAAATATTATTATACTGTGATTGATGCACCAGGGCACAGAGATTTCATTAAGAACATGATTGTTGGAACTTCACAGGCAGATATTGCAATTTTAGTTGTTTCAGCAAGAGAAGGAATTCAGGAACAAACAAAAGAACATGCTTACTTGTCAAAAATTTTGGGTATAAAGCAGATAATAATTGCCATCAATAAGATGGATGCTGTAGAATACAAACAGGAGCGATTTAATGAAGTTAAAGCAACAGTTGAAAAATTGATTCAGGGAGTAGGATACAATATGGAAGAGGTTGAAATAATACCTGTTTCAGCATACAAAGGAGACAATATTAAAAACAAAAGCGAAAACATGACCTGGTACACAGGAAAAACAATTGTTGAAGCTTTGGACAACATAAAACCAGTAGAACGACCAATAGACAAACCATTAAGGTTGCCTATTCAGGATGTTTATTCAATTACCGGTGTTGGGACTGTTCCGGTCGGAAGAGTTGAAACCGGAGTTATGAAACCAAACCAACCAGTAGTAATAATGCCTTCTGGAATAAAAGCTGAAATAAAATCCATAGAAATGCATCATCAGGCATTAACTGAAGCAAAAGCAGGAGACAATATAGGTTTTAACCTGAGAGGTATTGGAAAAGGTGACATCAAAAAAGGTGATGTTATTTGTCCTTCAGATAATCCAGCAACAGTTGCAGAGGAGTTTACAGCGCAGATAATTGTGTTGAATCACCCAACTGTGATTGCTCCGGGATACACACCAGTTTTCCACATACACACAGCGCAGGTAACTTGTACAGTAACTGAAATACTAAAGAAAATGGATCCAAAAACAGGACAGGTTATTCAGGACAACCCAGAATATATTAAGACAGGAGACGCAGCAATTATAAAAGTCAGGCCAACAAAACCAGTAGTAATTGAGACTCAGAAAGAGCTCCCACAATTATCAAGATTTGCAATAAGGGATATGGGTCAGACAGTTGCAGCAGGCGTTTGTATTGATTTAGTTGCTAAGAAATAATTATTTTTTATTTTTGACTTAAATTTTATTAGAATTAAAGGAATCAATCAATAATTTGCAAAAAGTTAATATACTTAATTAAATAGAGGATTTTCTTAACTAAATGAATAATATTTAAAATTTAAATTGTATTTTATTCTCTAACCGCCATAATTGGCAAAACTCCCTTTTTTAGCTCTTCTTCAGCAATTTCTAGGGGTGTTCCTGTTGATTTTATAAGTGCCGGAGCTCCGCAGGAAAGTTGCAAAACTCTTGCGCCAATTATCCTGGTTTTCTCAAATATTGTAAGTCCCATTAGTATATAAAATATTAAATTAAGTTAAATCAATTAAAGATGTTATTTTTATTCAATATACTCAGAATAACCTTTCCCTGATTTCTGGAATTGCTGCATCAATTGTTTTGTTTTGTCTTCAATGGTTTTCATGAAAACTTCCAGTTGTTTAACGCTTTTATCAATATCTTTTAAATCAACATCCACTTCAAGAAGTTTCATAAGTATTTTCAGAACCTCTTCCGCGGCTTTTGGGTCTGTGATTATAGGATAACCCATAGTCTCTCCAAGAAGCGCATATCCATCAATTCCTTTTTCTTTGCCAAAACTTAATAATAAACCGGAAACTCCGAAAATTGATCCAATTGGATTTTCTTTTTCAAAATGAACTCCTGCTTTTTTTAATTTTGCTAAATCTTTTGGGTTTGTCATGGCGCTAAGCACATTTGGTTTCTGTTTTTCAGTGCCAATACCAAAACCTCCTGTAGTGATTACTTCTTTAATGTTAAATGCAAGTCCAATTTCAATTAATTTTTTGCATAAAAGATAATATCCTTTGTAATCCACAGGTTGCGAATCCCCAACAACAAATATTATATCCTTTTTACCTTTGTAATAATAAAGGTCAATGCTAATAGGCGAAATCTTATTTTTTGAATCCACCATTACAAGAGGAAAAAAATACGAGGATTTGATTTCAGCGAATTTCTTTGCCTTTAATTTGTCTATTAAATAAGAAACCGCAATTCTTCCAACATTTCCAACTCCAGGCAAACCTTCAACAAAAATCGGATTGTTCAGTTTTGGTTCTTCTAGATAATTTATTTCTACCTCCATATTATATTCTATCCAATTCACTAAGCAACCTGTTGATATCCTCTTTTATTGCATTCAGGTGCGCGGCTATTCTTATTTTTTCTTCATCTATCCGGTTTACAGCATCAAATTTGCTTGTTGCTTCAATAATGTCTTCTGCGGACACATATGCTTTTTCTGTTTGACTAATTTCTTCCGCAACCTGGTCAGCTAATTTTCCTAACCATAAATTAAGGTTTATTGCTGCTTTTTTCTTTATGTAAGTGCCTTCATTTAATTTATTTTTTATCAATTCCTTCACTCTTGCGTGAGGGAAAGGCAAATTTGCAATTTCAGATTCTTCTTTTTTAACTTCTTCTTCACTCATAATTATAGTAATAATAAACTTATATTAAACCAGAGGTTATTTGGATTATTTCTGAAAAAGAACAACTTTTGCAGTGTTTTCATGTTTTGTTACTTTTACCTTTATTTTAGAAGGTATTTTGTGAGCCCCCCTTTCCCAGATGTATTCATTCACAGGATTCTCAAGCTTTATTATTTCCGCTTTCATATGCCTTTCTACGAATTCATTTATTACCTTTATTGCGGCTTTTGCTCTTTTATTGCCTGGTTTTTTCTTAGCTTTTCTCAAGGGAATTGTGTAAATTCTTTCGTTCGCTTCTACCATTATTGTTATTATTTTAATTTTTTAAGTTAACTTATGGTCTTATTAATACCAAAGGAAG
>JAUVLW010000033.1 GCA_030600555.1 Candidatus Aenigmatarchaeota archaeon | reverse complement strand
CCCCGCCCTTTTATTTCGAACACGTTTTGGCGTGTGAGTAATCACCTTTCTTTTGGGTGAACCTCAGCCTTTTCTTTGGAAAGAAAAGGGTAGGTCTGAACTATCCGCCCATAATTTAATAAAATTTAAATTTATCCTGACATTATTTATGAACAAATACCTTATTTCCCAAATATCCGACTTAAAGCTAAAAATAGGAAATAAAATAACTATAAAATTGGCTGAATTTAAGAAAATCCAAACAAAAGAACAAAAATTCACTGAACTAAGTTTCTGCATCCTTGTGGCAAATACCTCTCTCGCAAATACCCAAAGAGTTTGCAGGGAAATTAATGGAAAAGAATTATCCGCCACAGAACAGGAATTAAGAGATGAACTAAAAAAAGCAGGATATAGATTTTACAACAAAAGAGCAAATTATATTCTTCTGGCAAGGGAATTTATTGAAGAATTAAATTCCAAATCAAATACAAAAGATGAATTTGAAACCAGAAAATGGCTGGTGAAAAATATAAAAGGAATTGGGTACAAAGAAGCATCTCATTTTCTAAGGAATATGGGATTCACGGACTTTGCAATCCTTGACAGGCATATAATGAAAATTCTGAAAGAATACAAAGTAATTGATGAAATTCCATCAACAATCTCAAAGAAAAAATATCTGGAAATTGAAAAGAAATTAAGAATTATTTCAGAACAATTAAAAATAACTCTTGCTGAACTGGATTTATATCTTTTCTACCTTGACGCAGGGGTAATCTGCGAGAGATAGATTTTTGGGTTTATGGACCTGAAGAGACTTTCGCCCGGGCAACTGAAATACTTCTTCAGGATGCCGGATTTGAATTCGAAGAGCCAAATTAATTTTTCCTAAAAAAGCTCACTCTCGACCTCCGGCTTCTACGCCTTATAAGAACATTGTTCTTACTCAAACTTCCTTTTACAAAAGTCTGGCCTTATAAGACCGGCGCTCTAACCAAGCTGAGCTACAGGTCCATTATTAATGATTTATTAAAATTACTTTATGAAAGAATTGCTTAAATTAGCCGATAAAATCAAAGATAAAGACCTCAGAGAAAAAACCATTGAGATACTCAAAAACCTGCATTTAAGCAATAAAGCCCTTAAATACAAACCTTTAAAAATTGAGGAAAGTCCTGCGGGATACAAAGGTTTTGAGCACCATATGGAAGAAGGCGGACTTGTCAGGCACACAAAAAATGTCACAGAAATTGCCATGAAAATCGCTGAATCTGTTGAGGAAAAATATGGGATTATTAATATAGATTATGTGATTGCCGGAGCATTGCTTCACGATTTAATGAGGGTATTTGATTTCAAGAAAAAAACTGATTCTTACGAATTGGTTGGAAAATTACTCGGACATGAAGAAATGATTGGTTGCGAATTATACGCGAGAAGTTTCCCCGAAGAAGTTGTTCATATTGTATTAAGCCATCTTAAACCCGAAGGATTAATTATCGAAGCTTTAATTGTGCATTACGCGGATTCAATAGACGCTTACACAGATGTTTATCTTAAAGAGTCTATGAAAGCAGTTCTCGAATCAAAATTATGAAAGCAGAAGCAGTGCAATTCATCAGAAATTTAAAAGAAAATCCTAAAATAATTTCTCACAATGATGCAGACGGTATCTGCTCGCTCGCAATATTATTGCATTACCTCAACAAAAAAGGAATAAACGCAGAATATGAATTAACTGAAGTGCCAATAAAACATGTTGAAAAAGGGGAGACTATGGTTTTTCTTGACATCAGTCTTGACAACGCATTAAAATTTGCATCAGAAAAAACACTTGTGATAGACCATCACCTGTTTGATAAAAGACCTGACCTGCCTTTTTACAACCCACGGGAAACAGATGAAAAAAGTTACATCCCCGCTTCCTACTTAATATACGAAGTATGCTCAGAACTGGAAGATATGGAAGAAGTAAAATGGATTGCGTGCGCAGGAATAATCGGGGACAAAGGAGATAAAAATTCAGATGTGTGCAAAAAATTTGTTGACAGCCTTGATGATTACAAAAACCTGAGCCTTGTTTCAGACCACATTTTCTCAGCAGATCTTGTGGACAATATTGAGGGGGACAACAGAGCACTTGAGATTATCAGAAATGCCAAGTCCGCCAAAGAATTATTGCATGACCCTTACCTAAACGAATGCTATGAAGAAGTGCAGAAAGAATTATCCAATTACAAAAACAAAATGGAACAGGAAGATAAAATTATATTTGTTGAAGTGGAATCCAGATACAATATAAAATCAATTATCGCGAGCCGTCTTCTTGAAAAAAACAAAAATATAATTGTTGTTGCTTATTCCACTTACAATGACGCTTATAATATAAGTCTCAGAACAAACACAGATGTAAACCTCGGAGCAATCTCAAAAAAGGTTGCTGAACTTTGCGGAGGAGATGGTGGAGGTCATGAAAAAGCCGCGGGGGCAAAAGTAAGCAAAAGCAAGTTTCCGGTTTTCAGGGAAGAATTCGTTTCTGAGGTTGAGAAATGCGCGTAATTTAATTAATCAATAATTCTCTTGAGATATTCTAAACTAGATAACAAATTAAATATTCCATAAAAATTAAAAAATTATTCCTTCCTGATAACCTGAAATTCAATTGCCTTTTTGTCAAATTTTCCGAATTTATTTTCTCCCGCTTCCATTGCGGCAATTGCAAGTTTCTTTGCGTTTTCTTCATTCATTCCATCTTTGTAATTTTTCTTAAGATAATCCTGCGCTTCTTTTTCTCCCCTTCCTGCTGCCTTGGCTTTCCATCTGTTAAGATCGCCTGAAGGTTTGATTATATACAATGTTGGTTCATTGTTTATTCCACCCAATAAAATAGATACTCCATAAGGTCTTGCTCCGGCAAATTGCGTAAGCAATTGCATTCTGTCAGCGGCTTTTTTTGCTAGAACAAATATATCTATCGGTTCGCCATAAGTCAATTTGTTTACCTGTGCCTGCACTCTCAGGAAATCAATTAAAATCCTTGCATCTCCTGTGAAACCGCATGCTGCCGCGATAATATGTCCGTCTATTTTTGAAACTTTTGTTGATTTAGAAGGTAATTGCAACTTGCTTGAAGTAGAATATGCTGCAAGGACAACTCCATCTTTAAACGCAACACCAACATTTGTTTTCCCGAGTTTAACTGCCTGCAATGCGTATTCGACCTGATAAATTCTGCCTTCAGGAGAAAATACTACTGTAGCGCGGTCATAACCCATTTGCGCGGGAACTTCTGCTTCTGTCATAATATTGATTAAATATAATTAATAATTAACTTAATTCCTTTGTTAATAACACACTATAAACAGGTCCAGAAGGATTTAATTTACTTTCCATTAATTCAAAATTGGAAACATTAAAATTATCTTCGAATTTAAGTT